>DUUE01000021.1 GCA_012841735.1 Bacillota bacterium
CCGCCCCGCCGCCGTGGACAACAATGGGATTGATGCCGATATATTTTAACAGAATAATATCCATCATCACCGATTTCTTCAGTTCAGCCGACACCATGGCCTGCCCGCCGTATTTAATAACAAAGGTTTTATCGGCAAAAGTGCGTATATAGGGCAGGGCCTCAATCAGTATTTTGGCTTTGCCGATTAATTCCTTTACCTCGCTCGTCACCGTTTTTCACCTGCCTTTCTGCTAACTGCGGTAACTGGCATTAATGCGCACATATTCATAGCTTAAGTCTGTCCCCCAGGCCGTAACTGTTTCCGCCCCCTGGTGCAGGTCAATCAGGATTTTAATATCTTTGCGGGCCAGGATGGCCGCCGCTTCCGCCTCGTCAAAGGGCACTCCCTGCCCCTGCGCCGTCACCTGCAGTCCCTCCAGGAAAACATCTACCGCCGCCGGATCGAAAGGCACATCAGTCTGCCCCAATGCGGACACAATCCGGCCCCAGTTGGCGTCTTCCCCAAAGAAGGCCGTTTTTACCAGACTGGAGTTAAGGACGGACAAGGCCAGCTTTTTCCCGTCGGCAAAAGAGGCGGCATGTCTGACTGTTACTTCCAGAAATTTGGTTGCTCCTTCGCCGTCCCGGACAATTTTCTGGGCCAATTCGGTGTTTACCCGCTGCAGCACCGTCAGGAAGCGGTGATAGTCTTCATTTTCGCTTGCAATCGCGGGGTTGCCGGCGGCTCCGTTGGCCAGCACCAGGACCATATCGTTGGTACTGGTGTCGCCGTCCACTGTAATCATATTGTAGGAGCGCTCCACAGTGTGCCGCAGTGCTTTTTGCAGCAAGGGTGCGGCAATGGCACAGTCGGTGGTAATAAAGCTTAACATGGTGGCCATATTGGGACGAATCATTCCCGATCCTTTGCACATCCCGCCCACGGTAACCGTCCTGCCGCCGATTTCCAGTTGATAAGCGGTAGTTTTGGTTACAAGATCGGTGGTCAGAATGGCTTCCGCCGCCTCCAGCCCTTTTGCGGGGGACAACCCGCCCACCAGGTCGGACATGGATGCTGCTATTTTTTCCAGCGGCAGCGGGACGCCGATCACACCGGTTGAGGCCACCAAAACCTCCCCGGGAGCCAGCCCCAGCGGGGCGGCCGCCAGTTCCGCCATGCGCCGGGCGGCCGCCAGCCCCTGCTCTCCGGTACAGGCATTGGCATTGCCGCTGTTGATAATCACCGCACGGGCGCTGCCTGTGGCAATGTGGCTGCGCGTCACTGTCACCGGCGCAGCCTGAAAACGGTTTTGGGTAAACATGCCGGCGGCCGTAGCCGACCGGTGGGAATAGATAAGCGCCAGGTCTTTTTTCCCCTGTTTTTTAATACCGCAGGAGATTCCCGCCGCGCTGAACCCTCCGGCGGCCGTTACGCCGCCTGCAACTTTACGGAACTTCATGATAATGCCCCCTACATCAGGCCTGCAGTTTCAGGCAGACCCAGCATAATATTCATATTCTGTACAGCCTGGCCGGCAGCACCTTTAACCAGATTGTCAATGGCGGAAATAACTATCAGCCGGCCTGTTCGCCTGTCTGCACGGAAGGCAATGTCGCAGAAATTGGTGCCGCTCACATCTTTTGTCTCCGGCAGGCTGGGTGCGGGCAGCAGGCGGATAAAAGGTTCGTCTGCATACACTTTCCTGTAGAGAGCAGCAATATCTTCTTCTTTTACCCCCGGTTTCAGGCGTAGGTACATGGTGGAAAGAATCCCTCTGATCATTGGTACCAGGTGGGGCGTAAACAAGAGGGTAACCTGCCTGCCGGCAGCCGCCGCCAGTCCCTGTTCAATTTCCGGCGTATGCTGGTGCCCCGTCACTTTATATGCTTTGAAATTTTCTGCGCATTCCGGGAAATGGTAGGGCTGTTTCGGCGTTCTGCCCGCCCCGGAAACTCCCGATTTGGCATCAATAATAATATCTTCCGCTTCCACCAGGTCCGCCTGCAGCAGCGGTATCAGCGGAAGCTGGACACTGGTGGGGTAGCAGCCTGGGTTGGCTACCAGGTCGGCCCTACGGACGGCCTCCCGGTTGTGTTCCGGCAGCCCGTAGACGCTTTCGGCAAGGAGGGCGGACTGCTTATGTTCATAACCGTACCAGAGCGGGTAAAGCGCCGCTTCTTTCAGGCGGAAATCGCCGCTTAAATCCACCACTTTTTTCCCTGTAGCCAAGAGATGCGGCACTATTTCCAGCGATGTGCCGTGGGGCAGGGCGGCGAAAATGATATCGCATGTTCCCGCCTCCTTCACATCCAGTTTTTCCAGTGTCAGTTCACAGCTGCCGCGAAACTGGGGGTAGATTTCAGCAAAACTTTTGCCGGCGTAACTGTCCGAAGTAAGGTAGAACGGTCTCACCCCGGGGTGCCGGGACAGGAGTGCCACCAATTCCCGGCCGGTATATCCCGTTGCTCCCACAATAGCAGCCTTTAACATTTTCTGACCACCTGCCCTGTTTATTTTAGTAAACACCGTGTAAGTAAAAAAACCTCTCCATCCGAAAAGGACGAGAGGAATTCTCGCGGTACCACCTTCATTGGCTTTGCAGCCCACTTTCCCCGTGCAGCACGGTTTGGCGGTAACGGGCCAATCCCGGCGTGGCCTACTGGGCATGCGCTGTTCGGCACGCGGCTCGGGGGTGCGCTTCAGCATACTTTCCGGACCGGGCTTCCACCATCCCCGGCTCGCTTGCCTTCCGGTACACCTACTCTCCCCGTCATCGCCTGTTTAGATGTTAGCAGCTTCTGCCATACTGGTATAAACATAAGGTTAGCATTGTCGCAGGCAAAAGTCAAGGCTTAAAATTTGAATCCGAAAAAAATAAAGCCCCGCGAAGGGGCTCTGTTTTCTAGAGCGGGATATTGCCATGTTTTTTGCGCGGGCGGTCTTCCTGCTTGGCCGCCAGCATGGACAGGCCCTGCAGGAGATACCGGCGTGTTTCCCGGGGATCAATGACCGCATCCACCCAGCCGCGGGCGGCGGAAATATAGGGGTTGGAATAACGCTCCCTATACTCCCGGATTCTTTTTTCCCGTTCAGCGGCAGGGTTTGCCGCCGCTTCTATTTCTTTACGGTATAAAATGTTTACCGCACCTTCCGGCCCCATCACGGCAATTTCCGCACTGGGCCAGGCAAAAGCAAGGTCTCCCCGCAGGGAACGGGAACTCATGGCTATGTAGGCGCCTCCGTATGCCTTGCGCAGCAGGACCGCTACTTTCGGCACAGTGGCTTCGGCATAGGCAAAAAGCACTTTGGCCCCATGACGGATAATGCCGTTATATTCCTGGTTTACCCCGGGAAGGTAACCGGGTACATCCACAAAAGTAACAAGCGGCAGGTTGAAACAATCACAGAAACGGACAAAACGGGCAATTTTATCCGAAGTGTCTATATCAAGCACACCCGCCATCACTTTTGCCTGGTTTGCCACAATCCCTACGCTGCGGCCGCCCAGGCGGGCAAAGCCAACCACCGCATTGGTGGCAAAATGTTCATGGACTTCGAAGAAATCGCTGCCGTCCACCACGTGCCTGATAATATCACGCACATCGTACGGTTTGTTCGGGTTGTCCGGCAGGATATGAGCCAGCTCTTCCGCCGCAAAAAGCGGCTCCTGCACCTCCGCCACAGGGGGGTCCTCCAGGTTGTTGGCAGGCAGGAAAGATAGTAATTTCCGCAGCTTATGGAAACAGTCTTCCTCAGTGCTTGCCTGGAAATGGGCAACTCCGCTTTTCTGATTGTGACGTGCGGCACCGCCCAATTCCTCCGTGGTTACATCCTCCCCGGTGACAGCTTTAATGACATGAGGCCCGGTAATAAACATCTGGCTGGTTTTTTCCACCATAAAAACAAAATCGGTAATAGCCGGCGAATAGACGGCGCCGCCGGCGCACGGCCCCATAATAACAGAAATTTGCGGAATCACACCGCTGGCAATAGTATTGCGGTAAAAAATTTCCCCGAAACCGTTTAGTGCCCGGACACCCTCCTGGATTCTGGCGCCGCCGGAGTCATTCAGGCCGATGCACGGCACACCGGTTTTTAAGGCCAGATCCATGACTTTACAGATTTTGGCGGCATGCGCCTCCCCCAGCGACCCGCCGGCAACGGTGAAATCCTGGGCATAAATGTAGACAGGACGGCCCTCAATAGTACCGTAGCCGGTTACTACCCCCTCACCGGGATATGCAGAACCGATTTCCTCCGCATCGTTTACATCAGTCTGGACGAAAACATCCAATTCGGTAAAGCTGCCCGGGTCCAGCAGCAACGCAAGGCGTTCCCTTGCCGTTTTTTTACCTTTTCCATGCTGGTTGGCTATCCGCTTTTCTCCGCCGCCCAGCTCGATTTGCCGCCTGCGTTCCTGCAACAATCTAATCTTATCCTCCAAAGTGACACCTCCTAAGCTATCTGTTAGATATCAAATGCACTGCATTCCCTGTTATGATGTGATTATACCCTCTCCCGGATATATCTGACAATCTCATCTGTGCGTGTCCCCGGGAGAAATATTCTTGAGATGCCTACTTTTTTTAAATGGGGAACATCTTCCTCCGGAATTATCCCCCCTGCGATCACCAGGACATTTTCAGCCCCGTTTTCACGCAAAAGGTAAGGTATGGAAAGCAATATCTGCAGGTGGGCGCCACACAGTGTACTGATCCCCACAACATGAACTTTTTTCTCCAGGGCAAAAGTGACAATTTCTTCAGGCGATTGACGCAGACCGGTGTAATAGACAGTCATACCGGCTTCACGCAGGGCCCGGACAACAACTTTGGCACCTCTGTCATGTCCGTCCAGTCCTGCCTTGGCAATCAACACCCGGATTTCTTTACCCGCGTGCACCGGCCGTTCCGCCCCGTCCTGTCCGGTATTGCCCGGGCAGCGGCACTCACCGTATACTTCCCGTAAAATGCCGCAAATTTCTCCCACCGTGGCCAGGGCTCTTACTGCATTTAGGATGGCGGGCATGATATTGTCCGGACCCTGTGCCGCCCTGCGCAGCTCCTGCAGCGCAACGGCCACTTTTTGCTGATCCCGCTTTCTTTTTAGTTCTTTTAAAGCAGTAATGTGCCGTTCGGCCGCCAACGGGTCCATTTCCGGCAGGTAGCGGGGGGGCTGCCGTTCTTCCAGATGAGTGTTCCTGCCTATGACAAACAATTCGTTATTTTCAATTCTCTTCTGCACATCATAAGCGCTGTTTTCAACTTCCCGCTGCATATAGCCGTTTTCGATGGCGCCTACCGTTCCTCCCTGTGCTTCAATGCGGGCAATCAGCTCTGCCGTCTTCTTTTCGATGGCCGTGGTAAGCGCCTCCACATAGTAGGACCCGCCCAGCGGGTCAATACTGTCAGTAATGCCCGTTTCATTGGCCAAAAGCTCCTGTGTATAGCGGGCCAGTAGTTCCGCTTCCACATTGGGCAGGGGGGACATGTTGTCACGGTGGCTGGTATGCAGGGACTGTGTGCCTGCCAGCACAGCGGCCAGAGCCTGATAGGCAACACGGATGGTATTGACATCGGGAAAACTTTCCGTCAGCGTGGAACCGGCCGTTTCCACATGCATCCGCATCATTTGTGCTTCCGGGGTACGGGCACCGAAACGGTTTTTCATAATTTTTGCCCACAGGCGCCGGGCCGCCCGCAGTTTGGCCACTTCTTCGAAAAAGTAGGCATGAGAGCTGAAATAAAATGTGATCCGGGGGGCAAAAGCATCTACCTGCTGTCCCGCCTCCAGGGCGGCAGCCACATAAGTAATGGCATTGGCCAGCGTAAAGGCCAGCTCCTGCACGGCTGTGGCGCCCGCTTCCCTGATATGATAACCGGAAACGGCAAGGGGATACCACTGCGGCACATGTTCTGTGCAAAAAGCGAGCAGATCGGTTGCCAGGCGCAGTGAGGACTTGGGGGGGAAAATATAGCTGCCGCGTGCCACATACTCTTTTAATATATCATTTTGAATTACTCCCTGCAACTTTTGCCAGGGAATGCCACGCTTTTCCGCAAGGACAAGATACATGGCCAAAATAACCGGGGCAGGGGCGGAAATATTCATGGTGGTGATGACCTGATCCAGGGGAATACCGGCAAACAATGTTTCCATGTCGGCCAGAGAATCAATGGCTACACCTACACGTCCCACTTCCCCGTAAGCCATGGGATGGTCGGAATCATACCCTACTTGAGTCGGCAGGTCAAAAGCAACAGGCAGGGTATTGATTCCATATGTAAGCAACCGATGAAAGCGCTTGTTTTGCTCACAGGTATTGCCCAGCCCCAGTGTCTGCCGCACATCCCAAACCCGGCTGCGATACATGGAAGGAGTAATTCCCCGGGTGAAAGGATACTCACCCGGAAAGCCCAGTTCTTCTTCATAGGAAAAACCAGGGAGGTCCGCCGGCGTATAAAGGGGAGCAATAGTAATCCTGGCGGCTGTCGTAACATGTTCTTTATAAAAGGGCATGCTCCGTCCATGGTTTGCCAGCACCCGCTCCCACTGCTGCTTTTTGACACGCAACTTTTTCATTGCTTTCTGCTCACACAAACCAAACACCCCCGGTTTCATAATCAGGTCTTGCTGCTCCGCTGATTTAGATGTTGGCTTTATATTTTTTTAATTTGTTATAAAGGGTGGCCAGGGAGATGTTTAAAGCCTGGGCGGCTTTTTTCTTGCCTTCCAGGGATTCGCCGAAATGTGAAAGGGCGGCCCTTAACATAATCTGTTCTATTTTATCCAGCGGCATTATTTCCGTACCGATCCCCAGTATCCTCTCACCGGCCTGCGGAATAAAAGGAGTTAAATGCCTGGATTCCAGGACCTTGCCGTCGGTAAGGACAATGGCACGCTCCAGCATGTCTTTCAGTTCATCCACATTGCCCGGCCAGTCATAGTTAACCAGCAGCTGCTTGGCATCTGCCGTGATTTCTGTTACCTGTTTGTCCAGCTTACGGTTGATCACGGCCATAAAATGCCTGGCCAGGGGCAGGATATCCTCCCGGCGCTTCCGCAGCGGCGGCAATGTTATTTCCACCCCCTGCAGCAGGTCATACAGTTCTTCACTGAAAAGACCTTCCTGCACACGTGCTTTGAGATCGGCCCCGGTAGAGGCAATAATGCGGACATTGGAGCGTAGTTTTTCCTCCCCGCCTACCCGCTGGTAAATACCTTCACGCAGCAACCTGACAAGTTTTTTCTGTACATACTCATTAAAGCCCGCAATGTCTTCCAGGTAAAGCGTACCTCCCCTGGCCAGTTCCACTTTCCCCAGAACGGTCCTGACTGCACCGGGGAACGCGCCTTTTTCATGCCCGAAAAGCTCCCCTTCCAGCCATTCTTCAGGCAGGTCGGTGCTGCCGGCCTTAATGAAAGTTTTATTGCGCCTGGGGCCGGCCAGGTGGATAGCTTCGGCAAAGATGCTTTTCCCCGTCCCCGGTTCACCGGTAAGCAGGACGGGGCGGTCATTTTTGGCCGCAGCTTTCGCCATCTCCACAGCTGAAGCGAAAAGTTTGCCCGTGCCGATCAAATCTTCAAATGTTTGCCGCGCCCCGCTCATCTGGTCAATCCTGGCGTACAGGTTTTCAATAATGGTTGTGCTGCGCTGCAGGTCATCCATCAGTTTCAGGATATCAGTAACCGGCTGGAAAGTGGCAACGGCGCCTTCCACTTCCCCGTCCACCAGAATGGGAGCCGCATTGGCCACCACATCCACATTTTCCACTTTCGTCCGGTAACCGGTTACCGGCTTCTGTTTGATCAACGTCTGCACCAGTGAACCGTGTGGAGCGATCTCAAAAATATTACTGCCGATTCTTTGGTCCGCCGGAATGCCCGTCATGGTTTCAAAAGCAGGATTGACATAAGTTATCACACCGGAATTGTTGGTTATAATTACTCCTTCTCTCACAGAATTCAACACCGTCCAGAGCTCACTCAAAAGTTTTAATTTATCCACCTTGGATTTAATTATGGAAAGCAATAAACTGCCCTTTGTTGCTTCCAGGACAGAAACACCCCGTTTTTCCAGCTCTGCAACATGCTGTAGCAGGTTCGGATCTCTCACTGTAATGATAATAACATCAGGCTGTTCAGCCGCTACAAGTTCTGTGAAGTTACTGGTTGCAACAACATTATTGCGACGTGCGAGGTTCATCCCGGGAGCACTGAGGTTGCGGTCTGCGATGCCGAGGATCCTGACGGTATTGATGTCACGCAAAACCCGGTATACCGCCACACCCTCTTCTCCTGCACCGACAATCACAACTTTTGTCAACTCCACAGAAATCACTCCAAATAATAAAATATGTTTTAAATATTCGAATTTTCTTTCAAAAACCCTGCCCGCCAAAAATGTTTTTCCCTAAAAAGTTTTCTTTTTGTTGGCTGTACCATTTTGTGTTATAATTATTGCAATCATTACGGGAGGCTGTTATGGAAGTTTACGCATTTATCGGACCGAGCGGTACAGGCAAATCACACCGCGCTTCCTACCTGGCTCAGCAATTGGAGATACCCCTGATTGTGGATGACGGTCTCCTCATTGCCGGCACTGCCATCCTGGCCGGAAAATCGGCCAAACGGGAAGCAACCAGGTTTGGCGCCGTCAAGCGGGCCATTTTTCATCACGAAAAACATGCGGCAGAAGTGAGGTCGCAGATTGCCACCTCCGGGGCAAAGAGCATTCTGCTCCTGGGCACATCGGAAAAAATGGTAAAAAAAATTGCCGAACGCCTGCACCTTCCTCCCCCCGGCAGGGTAATAAGGATAGAAGAAGTTGCCTCAGCCAGTGCTATTGAGCAAGCCCTGGAAGCGCGGAACAAAGAAAACAGCCATGTCATCCCGCTGCCCACTTTTGCCATCAAAAAAGACTTCCCCGGCTATTTGTTGGCTCCGCTCCGTTCTTTCTTCTGGAAAAGCCACCGGGAAGAGCCGAAAAAAATGGTCATTGAGCGTTCCGTTGTCCGCCCTATTTACAGTTCCCTGGGGAATTATTATCTTGCGGAAAATGTTATTACCGATATTATTGCCCATCTCACCTCCCAGGTCCCCGGTGTTTCCCACACAGGCAGGGCGGAAGTAACCACCCGCCCCGGCGGCAGCGTTACCCTGCAAATTGAAGTCAATGTTATTTACGGCTACAGGGTTCCCGATGTCCTTGTGTCCGTCCAGCGACTGCTCAAGGAGCAGACAGAATACCTGACCGGCCTGACGGTTGAGAGCATACAGGTAACCGCCCGCCGCATCGACCTGGGGTGATGCCGAAAACAGGTTTAAAAAACGGTACAGCCGCGGCCATACCGTAATCATCATCTTTTTTCAGGAGCCGGAGGGCTCTTTTTTACTGCTGCAATACCGATTTTATAACCTCTGCTGCTGTTTGTATGTCCTCCATTGAAACATCCCTGTGGGTGACAAAACGAACTGTATTGCACCCCAGCGGTCCGGCCAGAACGCCTTTGCTGCCTATCAACTCCAAAAACTGCGTGACTGAAAGTTCTTCCAGCTCCAGCAGCACCATATTGGTTTCCACTTTTTCCGGATCAACTTTTACACCGGGCACATCTGACAATTCAGCGGCCAAAGCGCGCGCTTTTTCATGGTCTGCGGACAATGAATAGATATTGTTTAAAGCCAGAATCCCGGCGGCAGCCAAAACACCTGCCTGGCGCATACCTCCTCCCAGGAGTTTGCGGTAGCGGCGTGCCTGTTCGATAAAAGCTTTTTTCCCGGCCAGGATGGAACCTACAGGTGCTCCCAACCCTTTGGAAAGGCAAAACATGACAGAATCTGTATAGCAGGTTAAATCAGTCACTTCACAATCCAATGCCACTGCCGCATTAAAAATCCGGGCACCGTCCAGATGGACCTGCAGGCCGTATTCATGGGCCAGGCGATAGACAACTGCCATTTGTTCCGGCCGCATAACCGTTCCGCCGCCCGCATTCAGGGTGTTCTCCAGGCAGACCAGGCGGGTTTTCGGCAGATAAGGTGAAGGATGACGGATATAATCACACATTGTGCCGATACCTTTTTCATTATGCAGGTCAGCGACCGGGTGCAGTTGCACACCGGAAAGCACGCTTGCCGCCGCCATTTCATAATTAAAAATATGGGCTTTTCTGTCACAAATTACTTCCACGCCACGTTCGCAATGGGTCATAATTGCCAGTTGATTGCCCATTGTTCCTGTGGGAACAAAAAGAGCCGCTTCTTTCCCGATCAGGTCGGCCGCCAGCTGTTCCAGGCGGTTGACCGTGGGATCCTCCCCGTAAACATCATCACCTACTTCCGCCTCCATCATTGCCTTGCGCATCGCCGCGGTCGGTTTGGTAACCGTA
>DUUE01000070.1 GCA_012841735.1 Bacillota bacterium
GACAGCCCCCTTTTATTTCAGGAATCCTTCCAGGATTGCGGCTTCCGCTTCCGCCTCCGAGAGTCCCAGGGTCATCAGTTTCAGCAACTGTTCGGACGCAATTTTGCCGATGGCCGCTTCATGGATTAAGGCGGCATCTGCATGGTAGGCGGAGATTTCCGGCACGGATGAAACCCTGGCATTGTGCATAATAATGGAATCACACTGGATATGGCCGCGGCACCTGGCATAGCCGCGCAGATTCAGGTGGAAAAGCTGCCGGGAGTCGTCCCGTGCCACCGAACGGGAAATAATTTGCGCCGTTGCATCATCCCCCAGCAGTTCCACTGTAATTTTGGATTCGGCTTCCTGTCTGTGGCCGGTAAGCAGCCTTTCCGTGACAATGAGTCGGCTGTTTGCCTGCAGCCTGATTTCCGTGTCCCGCAGCGTCCTGTCAACGCCCCGCAACTGGATCATCTCCAGCTCAACCACGCCGCCCTCTTCCACTTCAATCACCGTTTTGGGGTTGAGAATACGCTCGCCGCCTTTCCCTTCCCCGTAATGCTTCTCCACATATTTCATTTTTGCGCCCGTGCGGACGAAAAATTCATGCACCCCGTCATGCCGGGCGGCACCACTGTCCGGGTTATGGATCCCGCAGCCGGCCACCACCAGCACATCGGAACCTGCACCAATCTCAAAAGTATTATAGACTACATCCTGCAGGCCGGCCGAGAGGATCACCGGGATATGGACGCTCTCGTTTTTTGTCCCCGGTTTGACCAGGATGTCAATCCCCGGTTTGCCGTCTTTGGGGACAATCTCGATATTGGCCGTACTGCGGCGCATGATACCTTCCCCGTTTTTTCTGATGTTAAAAGCGCCCTGCGGGATTTCATGCAGGTCGGCAACGGCGGCCAAAAGCTTTTTATCGGTCACATTCAGCATTTGCCATCTCCCCTTTAATACAGTCGGCGCGGCAGAGGCAGTCGGGAACAATTTTCTCCATCTCTGCCAGGAATTTTTCCGGCGTGGTAATTTCACTGATTCTGCCGCCGCTGACCAGGATCACCCGGTCGGCCAGGCGCAAAATACGTTCCTGGTGGGAAATAATAACCAGTGTGCCGTTATATTTTTCATGCAGTCCGGCAAATGTTTCCGTTAGTTTTTGGAAGCTCCAGAGGTCTATGCCGGCTTCCGGTTCATCAAAAACGGCGACTTTCAGTTTCCGGGCCAGCAAACTGGCGATTTCAATCCGCTTCAGTTCTCCGCCGGAGAAACTGCTGTTTATTTCCCGCTCCAGGTAATCCTGCGCACACAGGCCCACGTCATACAGCAGTTCACACTGAAAGTTTTTATCCTCATAACCGGCGGCTATGGTCAGTAAATCCTTTACTTTGATTCCTTTAAAGCGGGGCGGCTGCTGAAAAGCGTAACCGATGCCCAGGCGCGCCCTTTCCGTAATAGTTTTGGCGGTTATGTCCGTGCCGTCCAAAAGGATTTTGCCCTGCGACGGCCGGTAGATCCCCATCATGGTCTTGGCGATGGACGTCTTGCCGCCGCCGTTGGGCCCGGTCATGACATAAATCCTGTTATCCTCCAGTGTCAGGTTAATCCCCGGCAGGACAGCTACAGTACCCTTTTCATCCGTAGCCGTGACATGTACATCAATTAATTCCAGCATGTTGCATCACTCCTTCCGGCAGGTAAAATTGCTGTAATCCGGGGCGCGCTTAAATCCCGATTATTTTTATAAGGATTATTTCTGTATCTAACACCGGATTCCTGCAGCCCGCCACTAAAACAGGACGGAATTTCCGGTTGCCCTTTTGCACGGGGCGGCGTACCGCAAAAGGTGAAAGGACAGGGCAGACAACCCCGGGGCTGAAGCTGTTTGACCCGGTGCGCCAAAAAGGCAAGCCTGCCGCTGGGGCAGGCTTTTACCTGGCGTTAAAAAGTGTTGTGTTCAGTGCAGTTTTTCCCGCTCAAACAGGCGGCGGATTTTTTCTGCCAGCAGCGAGGCCCCCGCATTTACCCGCTTCCTGAAAGAAGCCAGGTATGTGTCCCCGCTGTCCAGGACCACAACTGTTTTTTCCCACAAGACGCGGGCGGCCGCAGCAATGGCGCCGGCAACCGGTTCCAGGATATCATCCCCGCGCCGGACGGTGCCTGCGGCAAAAGCGGCTGTGGCTGTCGCCCCTTTTCTGATGTACTCCCCGGCCGCATCAAGGTAGGCGTCCCCTCTTTCCGTATAGGGGGCAATGCCGGCCAGCCAGGGGGTTATTTTTTCCCGGACAACAGCCAGGGGGGTATTGACAAAGTAAAAAGCAACAGCCAGCACCGCCGTCAGCGACAGCATCCAGAGGGC
>DUUE01000130.1 GCA_012841735.1 Bacillota bacterium
CCGTACAGTCCGCCGGACACATTGCCCACGGCCAAAAGGCCCGGAATAGGCTTGTGGTCTTTGTCCAGGACGCGCATTTTTGTATCAATGATGACACCGCCGTGCACATTGAGCAGGGCCGCCCCCCATTTCAGGGCATAGAAACTTCCCCACTTTCCTGTGTTATTGTCTGAAATGTGGACAGAGGAAAAGTATATGGCCATATTATACCATAATTTACACAGCGAAAGTAACACTGCCCGCCGCCCTTTCTTGACAGGTTTTATGAATTTGCTGTATAGTCAGATGCAGGTAAATCAGGTTTTGCGGCCGTACCGCCCTGCAGGCGGCAACCGGCCGGTTAAAGGAGGCCGGGACGACAATGCAGCCGGAAAAAGTGATAGATTTCCATGCCCATTTTCCAGCGGCGCAAAATCCGCCGCGACGTGCTATTCACCCCCATATCCTTGCCTATTCACAAAAGCTGCGGGAACGCTGGCGGCGGGAATACGGTTTCCCGGAACCGGAAAAAGAACATCCCGGCAATGACAAACAGGCGGAACGCTGGGCTGCCGAAGTGACAAAAAACGGACTGGAAAAAATAGTTTTTATGACAGGCGGCAACAACGAAACACTGGCGGCCGTTGTCCGCCACTACCCGCAATATTTCCGCGGTTTTGCCCATCATAACCTCTGTGAACCTGGGGCGGTGGAAAAACTGGTCTCTGCCCTGGACGAACTGGGGCTTTCGGGGTATAAATGGTTCGGCCCGCTGACAGCCGTCCCCTTTGAAAGCCCGGAACTGAAGCCTTTCTGGTCAGTGCTGGCAGAAAGACGGGCTCCTGTCCTCATTCATTTTGGTGTGCTGGGCGGACCCGGCGGGACAGTATGGCATCCGCGCATCAGCCCCCTGTCCCTTGTCCCCGTGGCACAGGCTTTCCCGGAAATCCCGTTTGTCATTCCCCATTTCGGCGCCGGCTATTACCAGGACCTGCTGCACCTGGCATGGTCCAGCCCCAATATTTACATTGACACTTCCGGCTCCAATGACTGGATGCGCTGGTGCCCGTATCCATTGACGCTGAAAGATCTTTTTGCCAAGGCGCTGGACACGGTCGGTCCTGAGCGGATTATTTTCGGCACAGATTCCGCCTGGTTCCCGCGCGGCTGGTCAAAGATTTATTACGAACAGCAGGTGGCCGCCTGCAATGATCTGGGCCTGACAAAAAAAGAAATGAATCTCATTTTTTACGCAAACGCCAAAAGGCTGCTGGACCACAGGCCATAGCAAAGAAAGACGGAAGGGAAGTTTTCCCTCCGTCTTTTTCTGTGCACGGCTTATTTGGTCCCGGGTTTCTGTTTGTAGAGGATGCCGAGTGTTTTCGGCCCGCAGTGGCTGGAAACGGTGCAGCCGGCCTGGCTTTCAATAATTTCCGCAAATGGGGCACAGGCACGGATTGTTTCCCGTACCTTTTCCACTGTGGCGGCAGGGCACATGGTATGAGTTATGAAAATTCTGCTGTAATCCAGGTCCTGCCGCCCGTCCAGCCTGTCTTTGACATACCGCAGCAGGCAATGCTCCAATTTGCCCCTGTATTTTTTCCCCACAGTCATTTTCCCGTTAACAACCTCAATACACGGTTTAATCTGCAGCAGGTTGGCCCCGAATGCTTCCAGTCCGGAACAACGCCCCCCTTTGTGCAGGTAATCCAGGCGGTCGATAATAAAACTGGCATTGACCAGTGGAACCATGGCCGTAATCCCGGTAATGATTTCCTCTGCAGACAGCCCTGCCTGTGCCGCCAGTGCCGCTTCATACACAAGCTGGCCGCTGCCGCTGGACAAATTCTGCGTATCTATGACAAAGACATTGGGGAAGTTTTGCGCTGCGGCCATGGCATTCTGGCAGCTGGAAGAAAAGGCGCTGCCAAGGCTGAGATGAATAACCGCTTCATACTGCGGTGCAAATTGGGCAAAAATTTGTTCATATTCCCAGATATTCACCGCCGCAGTTTTGCATGTCTTTCCTTCCTGATCCACGTAATGAAAGATTTCAGCCGGGGTAATATCCACACCGTCGCGAAAGGCATCATCTCCCACCAGGATATGCAGCGGGACTAAAGTGATATCCATGCTCTGCAAAAGTGACGGGGGCAGGTCGCAGGTACTGTCAGCAGTTATTTTGATTTTCATTTCTCTACCTCCTGCAGTATCAAGAGTTTAACGGGTTACCGCCTCTTTGTTGTGCGTCTTCCATAATTCATCCGCCACCGGAGCCCAGGCTGCTGCTGCCGGAATAGTTTTGGCGCATAACAGGTCCACATCTTCCGGAGCTTCCATTTCAGTGGATTTTGCTCCTGACTCTTTCACCATGGATGCCAGCGCTTCCGGATTATCCAGCAGCGGGCAGGGGCGCAGGTGGTTCTCGTTAAAAGGCTGATTGTGATGGTAAGCCATAAATAAAGGAGAGCGGAGTGCATCCAGGAGAGAAACATCATGGATATTGACATTGGAATAATGGATAAAGGCGCAGGGCTCCACGTCCCCGGCGGCGTTAATATGCAGGTAACGCCGCCCGCCCGCAATGCAGCCGCAGCTATATTCGCCGTCGTTCCAAAAATCAAGCATAAAAATCGGCTTTGTTTCCCTGATCTCCCGCACGCGGCGGTACATATAGGAACGCTGCTCCGGTGTAACCAGCAAATCAGTCCGTGCATCCTTGCCGACCGGCATATAAGTAAAGTTCCAGGCAAAACGGCACCCGCGTGCGATCATATCGTCCACAAAAGCATCGGAGGCAACACTTTCCGTATTATAACGGTGGTAGCAGGTTGAATAGCCGAAGGGCAGTTTATGCCGGCGCATACGTTCCATGGCGGCTATGACTTTTTGGTAAGTACCTTCGCCCCGCCGCATATCGGTGGCGGCTTCATCGCCCTCAATGGAAAATGCCAGGGTAAAATTGGCAACTTCCAGTAAATTACAGCAGAATTCATCATCCACCAGGGTCCCGTTGGTAAAGGCAAAGAAATAGCAGTCCTGATGCTCCGCGCAGAGCCGGATCAGGTCTTTTTTCCGCATGAGCGGCTCGCCGCCGGAAAAGATATAGAAATAAATCCCCAGCTCTTTCCCCTGGCGGCAGATGGAATCCAGCGTTTCATAAGAAAGGTTGTTCTTGTGGCCGTATTGCGCAGCCCAGCAGCCTGTACAATTCAGGTTGCACGCACTGGTCGGATCCATCAGAATGGCCCAGGGAACATTACAACCATACTGTGCGGCAATTTTGCGGTTTTTCTCAGTATTAATCAAACTTGCATTAATCAAAAAACATTCAGTAAATTTTTTGATCAGCCGCAAATCCACTTCCCGGAAAAGATTTTCCGTAAATTTACGCCAGTTGCTGTTTGTATCCAGCAGTGTGTCCCGCATACTGTGTATCTGTGTCCGGTGCAAACCCTTTCTGTCCAGTTTCTCCGCTATCCAGAACATTCTCGGCAACTTCTCCATTGGTTTGTCCGACAAATAATTAAGCAGCACTTTGACTGCAGCTCTTTGAAAATTCCACATATGCCTTCCTCCTTCTTAAATAGCTGTTATGCTCTCCGGTCAAAACGGCCGGCAATGCACTATTTAAGGGTCAAGGACGCACATTTACCTTGCGGAAATCCTGCAGTTACTGCGTCTCCCCCGCGTTGTTACGCAGCAAGATATCCCTGCCTGAAAGCAGCGACAAGGTTATAACATGGAGCGATTGTAAAAAGGATGCCCGTACGGCAGAGGTCGGTTGGTTGCTGAGTGTTTTGTAATCATCGAAATAAGCCGCAAAAGTAAGCAGAGGTATGACAGAGAAAAAGAGTTTGAAAAGCATCATATCATCCGTATACCGGAAATCGGACCCGCAGGCGGAAAAAGTAAGTGCCAGCGGGTTATCCTCACTGAAACGGATAAAGTCCAAAAGCTGGGTCAAGCCGTTTTTGCCCCGATTGTTCTTCAGTGATTCCGCCAGGAAAATGCGTAAAATCTGGCGGTTCTCTATCACAAAATCTACTACTCGCTCATTATAATCATGCAGACTTTTAATAAATTTCTTTGTTGCCTTTTCATCAACAAAATGCAATCTGTCCCGCTGTATTTCCAGCAGTCCTTCTTCCACCAGCCGCATGATGCCGGTATGAATAAAATCCAGGGTAATGGAGGCCGCTTTTTCCAGCAATGAATGGACAAGATGGGACAAAAGCTCATCTTTACTTGTAAAATAATAATAAATCAGCGCTTTGGTAACACCTGCCTTTTCGGCAATTTCACTTACACGGGTTGCATCAAAACCTTTCTGCGCAAACAGGATGAGAGCAGAATTAATTATTCTTTCCCTTGCCTCAATTCGGAGATTTTGCTCCACTGGAACCCTCCTGACTGACCGGTTATTCAGTTTTATGCGGAAAAATCTCTTTTTATTATAATTATAGCACAATTTCATTATTATTGTATATCTGACAATTTTCGCTTGTCACGCCAAAAAGAAAAAAGCCGCCGCAAAGCGGACCAACGTCCGCCGGCAGCAGCTTTTCTACCGTTTTTCCTTACTGTTTTGGTGCCGGGGCTTTAACCACAATGAGTTCCAGTGTATCCTGGTGCAAGTTTTTTACATTCATTTTTGTGTGAAAAGGAATTTTTAACAATGTGCCCTGCGGATATTCATGTATCTCCTGCTCATTAAGACCTATGGACAATGTACCTCTCACCACAGTCATATAAACAGTGGAATTGGAGTAATGTTCCGGCAATCCATCATTCTGATTAAAGACCATATGCAGGTAATGAACATTCTCATCAAAAATGACTTTCTCCACAACTTTTTCATCACCGGTTGGGAGCTTAAAAACCTGTTCGACCATGTGGCCAACCTCCTTTCCCACAGGATATGACAAGGGGACAGTTGCTGTACCTTCGCAGCCGTCCGCCGGTGCACGTCTTGATCGCGCGGACTGGTCAGCTTAGAGCCGGCTTATGCTTACAGGACTATCTCCCCGGCCTGTTCTTTTTCGTAGCCGGCATCCCACAATTCTTCCGTTTCGTTAACGGTAAAACCCGGGGAAGAACTCTCTTTCAGTTTAAATCTGCCCACCATTTCTTTCAGCAAGTCGGCCTGGCTGGAAAGTTCTTCACTGGCAGCCGCACCCTGCTCGGCGGCGGCGGAATTGGCCTGGACAATTTCTGAAACCTGAATAATGGCTTTTGTGATTTGCTCGATTCCGGCCGCCTGTTCATTGGAAGCCACGATAAAATCGTCAATGATACCGGTCAGGCTTTTTATGCTGGTAACAATATCCTGCAAAGCTACCGCCGTTTCCCCGGCAATCTTAATACCGTCCTCCACTTTCTGCAGCGCATGGCCGATCAGTTCCGTGGTATCTTTTGCCGCTTTTGACGACCTGTTGGCCAGGTTTCTCACTTCTTCCGCCACTACGGCAAAACCTTTGCCGTGCTGGCCGGCCCTGGCAGCTTCCACCGCAGCATTGAGGGCAAGCAGATTGGTCTGGTAGGAGATTTCATCAATTAATTTCACAATCTTGGCAATATCAGCGGCAGAAACATTAATATCATCCATTGCCCGGAGCATCTCTTGCATGCGGTCATTGCCCTTGGCCGCATTGATGCTCACAATCTCTGCCAGGTCGCCGGCAGTAGTGGCATTTTCTGCATTCTGCCCCGTTTTCACTTCAATCTGCCTGAGTGCGGCAGTTATTTCTTCTATGGATTCCGCCTGTTCCACGGAACCTGCAGATAATGATGTACTTGCAGACGCCAGTTGTGCCGCCCCGGCGGCTACCTGATCGGCAGCTTCCCGGATACCTGAGAGCACCTCGCTCATTTTTCCGGAAACAGTCCTGAGCGCTTCAGCCAGCACGCCAATTTCATCTTTAGTTTTTGTGGTAAGCTCCACATTCAGGTTGCCGTCGGCAAAGTGTCCGGCAGCAACCGCCATTTCC
>DUUE01000107.1 GCA_012841735.1 Bacillota bacterium
ATGTTGTGACTACCAACAGGCAGGGCCAGACTATTAAAGTTCCCCTCATCACCATTTCCATTGTAATCGTAACCAATGTGGCAAAAGAACTGACAAGCCATCTGGAGATATCCGAAATTGCGGCTGAACTGAAGAAAAAGGCCAAAGCCATGCCGGGCAGCATTTTTCTGCAAGACGGTATCAGCAGGCGGCCGCTTCCGGAAATGACGGAATAGGGTGCGGGAAGGCGGTGAAAAGATGGAAAAGGAAAATGGGACCAATTATCTTCCCTGGAGAATTGACCACAGGCGGTGCGCGCTGCTTGTGATCGACATGCAAAACGATTTTTTAAAGCCGGGCGGGGCTTTATATGTCAATGACAGGTCAGTGCAAATTGTGCCCCGTGTCAACAGGATCATTGCGGAATGCCGCAAGCTGGGCATACCGGTCATTTACACACAGGCACAGCTAAAAGACGAATTTGATATTTCACCGCTGGAAGTGAGCTACCAGCCCCTGCTGAGGGAAAAAGGCCTGCGGCCGGGCACATGGGGCTATGAATTAATTGAGGAAATCACTCCTCTGCCCGGGGAGCATATTATTGTCAAACACCGCTACGATGCCTTCTATAATACCAATTTGGAACTGCTGCTAAACAACGTGCGCGGTTTGGGCGTGGTGGATACTGTTATTATTGTCGGTACTTTAACCAATGTCTGCTGTGAAAGCACGGCACGCAGCGCGTTTATGCGGGACTACAAGGTGGTTTTTGTCAGTGACGCCAACGGCACTTTTGACGAGGCCGCACACCTGGCCACCCTTGACAATATCGGCCGTTTTTTTGGCCGGGTAGTCACAACCGGAGAACTGACAACCGCCCTCACTGCAGGTGAAGATCATTACCGTACATGACAACAGGCAGTTTTAGAGTCCAAACAAAAAGGCACAGCAGCGCGGCAAGTTTCCGCATGCTGTGCCTTGTTTTACGCTTAATTTTACGCCCAGAGCAGCCAGATGAGCACATATCCGGTAAGAACGGCGGCAAGCGTAAAAGGTATGCCTATTCTCATAAACTCCGCTACGCTTACTTCATAACCTTCCCTGCGCAGGATCCCCAGGCCCGTAATATTGGCGGAGGCACCAATGGGGGTGAGATTTCCGCCCAGCGTCGCACCTGTCAGGAGACCAAAATACAAAAGTGTGGGGTCAATTCCCATGAGCCCGGCAGTCCCCGCCATCACAGGCAGCATGGTGGCGACGTAAGGAATATTGTCAATAAAAGCGGAAAACAGGACGGATGCCCACACCACCAGGGTATAAATCACAAAAACATTGTCTTTACTGATCCTGACAAAAAGCTTGCTGATATCATCAATCACACCCGCCTCGGTAATACTGCCGATGACGATAAAAAGTCCCGCCAAAAGGAGAATGGTAAAATAGTCTATTTCTTTCAGCGCATTGACAACAGAATCACAGTTTCTCCGGACGACAAAACTTCTGATTAAACCGATGATAAATAAAGACATACAGATCATACCGTTGATTGTTCTTGGCATATTGCCCAAAAATGAGGCCACTATCAACAAGAAAACCATACCGACAAGCAAAGCCGACGGGAAGTAATCGGTAACTTCCGTCCTTCCCAGGGCTTGAACAGGGAGCTTTTCTTTTCTGAAAAGATACAATAAAACAAAAGTAGATGCCACTGCACCGGCCTGCACCACCCAGAACATGCCGGGTTTCCCCAGAAAAATAAAAAAGTCCATGAAGTTCATGCCGGCATGTCCGCCAAGGAGAATGGAAGTTGTATCCCCCACCAAAGTGGCCGCCCCCTGAAGATTGGAGGCAACGGAAATGGCTATAATGCTGTTGACGGGAGAGACTTTAAGTTTCCTGGCAATTGTTATGGCCACCGGAGCAACCATTAATACTGTGGCCACATTGTCAACAAAGGCGGAAATAAGAGAAGCAAAAAGAGCCAGGGAAACAATTGCCCATTTAATATTGGGTGTTTTTTCAATAATCAGATCCGCCAGCAGGGCGGGCATTTTGGATTCAATAAACAAAGCAACAATGCCCATGGTACCGGCAATCATCATAATAACGTTCCAGTCTATGACACCAAACACTTTTGTTACCGGCAATATTCCCAGCAGGACAAAGGTTAAAGCCGAAAGCAGGGCAATGTAGGCACGAATCTTTGGCAACATTAAAAGCAGTACATAAGTTAATAAAAAAAGTGCAATAGCTGTAGTTTTCATCTGTCAGTCCCCTTGCATTATTTTAATAACACCTGTGAAGCATACCGACTCATATTATAGCAATTTACCTTCTCTTTATCAATGTCCTGTTATCAATGTCCCCTGTGCCAATATTTGCTGTCAGGCTTCCTTTTCGTGCTGCAACTGCCAGTCCGCACCCGACAAATCACCGAATTTTACCCAGCCTTCATAGATACAACCTTCCTTTTCATACCTGAAGCGATAGATAACCCGCCCCCTGCGAATCCCCAGAAAAGGCCCGATCCTTTTCCTTTCGATCCGGATGACCTTCCCGCCCAGTGACTTTACCCGTGCTTTAATTTTCTGTCGGTGACACCGGCTTTGCAGCAACGCCAAGACAACAGCCGCTGCAAAAAGTGCCGCCGGGACAATTGTTACCATACCGGCTCCCCCCAGCGCAATAGATCAGGTTTTTTATTATATTCACCATGTACCTGCCCTGCGCCAACAACAAGACCTTTTGTCCCGGCACGAAAAAACCGGCACGATTTAACCGTGCCGGTTCAGACTGCCAGGCAAAATACAGGGTTGCCGCCAGCTTAAAATGACGGGATCACACTGCCCGCGTAATTGTCTTCAATAAATTTTTTCACTTCCGGTGACTGCAGCGCCCCGGCAAGCTTTTTGACACTCTCCTTATCCCTGTCTTCTTCCCGGACGACCAGCACATTGGCAAAGGGAGAATCTTTGGGTTCCATAAAAATAGAGTCCGCCACCGGGTTCAGATTAGCCTCCAGCGCATAGTTGCTGTTTATCACGCAGATGTCCAAATCAGCCAAAGCCCTGGGCAGCATGGCAGCATCCAGCATTTGGATTTTCAGCTTTTTCGGGTTTTCTGTGATATCGGCCTCAGTAGCGGTAACACCTGCACCGTCTTTCAGTTTGATCAGCCCGGCCGCCGCCAGCACATTTAAAGCACGGCCGCCATTGGTGGCATCATTCGGAATACCGACGGCAGCCCCTGCGGCCAGCCGGTCCAGGCTGTCAATTTTGTGGGAATAGACGCCCATGGGCTCGTTGTGTACTTTGACAACCCACACCAGGTTGGCATTGTTTTTGGCATTATAATCTTCAAGATAGGGTATGTGCTGAAAGAAATTGGCGTCAATTTTTTTATCCTTCAGTGCAGGATTAAGCAAGACATAATCTGTAAACTCTTCAATTTCCAGTTCGACGCCTTCTTTTTGCAGCAGCGGTTTGACCACTTCCAGGATTTCTGCGTGCGGCTTGGCAGTAGCCCCTACCACCAACTTGCCGGAACCGGCGGTATTCTTCTCGCCACAACCCGTGATAACAACCATTAAAAGTACCAAGGAACATAATAAAGCTGCGATTTTTTTCATGAATCATTACCCCTTGTTTTTATTTGCCTTGTGGGCGAGAGTGTCACCCAGGAACTGCACACCCTGAACAATAATGACCAGGACAATAACAGTTGCCCACATGATTGCATTTTCATAACGCTGGTAACCGTAGTAATAGGCCAGTGTCCCCAAACCGCCTCCCCCGACAATTCCTGCCATTGCCGAGTAACCTATCAGATTAATGGTCGTGATGGCAACTCCCAAAAGCAGGGACGGTTTTGCTTCCGGCAACAGGACTTTGGTGATAATGGTCCATGTGTTTGCCCCCATGGACAGTGCCGCTTCAATCAGTCCCCATTCAATCTCTTTCAGTGATGTCTCTACCAGCCGGGCAACAAAGGGAATGGCAGCCAATGTGAGCGGTACTATGGAAGCCACCGTGCCGATGTATGTTCCCACCAGCAGCCTGGTAACCGGAATGAGTAAAATTAAAAAGATAATAAAGGGTATGGACCGGGTCGCATTGATAATCCAGCCCAGCACCCTGTTGACCGCCTTGTTTTCCAGAATATGGCCCCGGGCGGTAATGACCAGGATGACACCAAGGGGCAGTCCGAACAAATAGCTGCAAAATGTTGATGTTGCCACCATGTAGACAGTTTCCCAGGTTGCAACCAGCAGTCTTTCCGCGAG
>DUUE01000415.1 GCA_012841735.1 Bacillota bacterium
AAACGGGCACCGTGATGCCGCTGGCCGAGGTCGGGCGACTGGTCAAGGAAAAAACGCCGGAGGCGCTGTTTCATGTGGATGCGGTCCAGTCTTTCGGCAAACTCCCTGTCTCTGCCGGTGCCTGGCAGGCAGATTTAATCACCATTTCCGCCCATAAAATCCACGGCCCCAAGGGCTGCGGCGCCCTGTGGCGCAGGTCAGGCATCCCGCTGGCGCCCCTCTTGCACGGCGGCGACCAGGAAGGGGGCCTGCGCCCGGGGACGGAAAATATGGCCGGCATCGCCGGTTTTGCCGCGGCGGCACGCCTGGCCCTCACGCGGCAGGAAAAAACGGCGGCTGCGCTTGCGCGGCTGAAAGAAACTTTTCTTATGGCCGTTGCCGGGGCCATACCCGAGATTGTGGTTAACAGCCCGGAGGAGGCCGCCCCCCATATAGTCAGCATCACTTTTCCCGGGGTGAAAGGAGAAGTGCTGGTGCATGAACTGGCACGGAGCGGGATTTATGTTTCCACCGGGTCCGCCTGCCACTCCCACCGGGCAGACCCGAGCCATGTCCTGCTGGCCATGGGGCGCACTCCCAAGGACATAGAAGCAACACTGCGCTTCAGTTTTTCCGTCCTGAATACGGAAGCGGAACTGGAGTACACAGTGGAAAAACTACAGGAGGCGGTGGCCCTGCTGCGCCGTCTCACACGGAGGCAATAGCAGATGCTGTATTTGATTCGTTACGGTGAAATAGGCTTAAAAGGCAAAAACCGGCGGTTTTTTGAAAATACCCTGACGGCCAATATTCAAAGAGCCCTGCGGGGCATACCCGGGTACCGTGTCTGGCAGTCTCATACACGCAATTATGTGGAAGTCCCGGACACAAGCAGCAGGGAAGCGGAGGAACGCCTGCGGCAGGTTTTCGGCATTGTTTCCGTCAGCCCGGTGGTCAAAGTCCCGCTGAACCTGGAAGCCATTAAAGCCGCCGCCCTGCAGGAATTTGCCGGGATAGTGCGGCCGGGCCTGAGTTTTAAGGTTAATACCAGGCGGGCCAATAAACGTTTTCCCCTGCCTTCCCAGGAAGTCAGTGCCGCCGTGGGTGCCCACCTGCTGCACAATCTTCCCGGCCTGTCCGTTGATGTCCATGCGCCGCAGGAAGTGCTGGACATAGAGATCCGTGAAGAAGAAGCTTACCTTTATACCAAAAGAATTCCCGGCCCCGGCGGCCTGCCTGTGGGAGTGGCGGGGAAAGGGCTGCTGCTGTTGTCCGGCGGCATTGACAGCCCGGTAGCCGGCTGGATGGCCCTGAAACGTGGTGTGACCCTGGAGGCGCTGCATTTTCACAGCTATCCTTTTACCAGCGAACGGTCCAGGGAAAAAGTAATTGATTTATGCCGCCGGCTTGCTGTGTACGGCGGACGGATCATGCTGCATGTGGCTCATTTTACGGACATTCAGACAGAATTGCGCCTGAAGACGCCGGAACGCCTCACCGTGACACTCATGCGGCGCATGATGCTGCGGGTGGCGGAACAGCTGGCGGCCAGGCGGAAAGCGTTGGCCCTCTTTACGGGCGAGAGCCTGGGCCAGGTAGCCAGTCAGACCATGGAAAGTATCAATGTCATTGAGCGGGTGACGACCATCCCCATCCTGCGCCCTCTTATCGGACTGGACAAGCAGGAAATAACGGAACTTTCCCGCCGGATTGAAACCTATTCCATTTCCATCCGCCCGTATGAAGACTGCTGTACTATCTTTTTACCTGATTATCCGGCCACCCGCCCGCGCCTGGCGGATGTGGAAGCGGCCGAGACGGCTTTGGATATTCCCGCCCTGGTGGCGGGCTGCCTGGCAAAAACAGAAGTGCTGGAAATCAGGGACGACCGGTGACAAAACAGCAAACTGCAATGAGAGCGGCAGGAATGCTACTGCCGCCATTTTTTTTGCCATTTTTCACCGCTGGCAGGCCCGGACGGGCGTTATAGGCCGGTAAACTTGATACAGGCGCCCATGGCGCGCCAAAGCTGCCGGAAGCTCGCTATATGTGAAAATATTAACTAGAGTTCTTCCTGTTTACCGATCTGTGTATACATGTTATACTTGAGTCGGATAAAGACATGTTCCTGTTATGCAGTGATAGAAAAGTCAGAGGGAAAGGAGAATGAAACGATGGCGTCACGAGCATACCTTTTAATTACCGTGCGGGATGAGTTTAAAGCCGGGAACTTCCCGGAAGCAGTCACCGCTGTGGCGGACCTGGCGGAGGTGGATTTTGCCGATCCTGTTGTCGGGGAGGCGGATATTGTTGCCATGATCGCGGCAGAGATTCCTGAAAAGGTTGCCGACAAGGTGGCTGCCCTGCCCTGTGTGGAGAACGTCCGGGTGCTCAAGATTGTTTCGGCCCTGGAGCGCCACCGTTCCCTGCGGCAAAAATTGCTGCAAAAGCTGGCGCAGTAACCTTACAGAAATCTCTGGGGTAAAGGAGTTAAACGTATGAAAACCACAGAAAACACTGCTTTGGCTGCGAATGACCCTATCGGGACCATCGATGCGATCGTCCGCAGGCATAATGTTTACAGGGGAGCAACCATCCCCATCCTGCAGGAAATCCAGCAGACCTTCGGTTATGTTGCACCGGAAGCCATCACCAGGATCTCGGACCTGACCGGCATTCCGGAAAGCGAAATCTACAGTATTGTTACCTTTTATGCCCAGTTTCGCCTGCAGCCGGTGGGCAAGTATGTGATCAGTGTCTGTCACGGCACGGCCTGTCATTTGGCCGGGGCGGAAAGAATTACCGATGCCTTTGAACACGCTACGGGGGCCAAGCCCGGCCAGACAAGCAAAGACGGCCTTTTTACCCTGGAAAAAGTGGCCTGTCTCGGCTGCTGCAGCCTGGCACCGGTGGTAAATTTTAACGACGAAACGGTTGCCCGTGTTACACCTGACAAAGCGCAGGCGCTGGTCAAAACAGCCCGTGAAACGGCTGCCAAAGAAAAAACGGCAAAGGGGGAAAGCCGGCATGAAAACCCAAGCGTATAAAGTTCGGGTTGGTCTTGGTACCTGCGGCATTGCTGCCGGTGCAAGCAAAACTTATGATGAAATTGTGCCCCTTTTGGCAGCCCACGGAATTGTTCCGGAAAAAACCGGCTGCATGGGCATGTGCTACTGTGAACCCCTGGTGGAAGTGATAGACAGTGAAGGTAAAAGCTATGTGTACGGCAATGTGACGGCGGACAAGGCCGCCACCATCGTCGAAGAGCATATTAAAGGCGGCCGGCCGGTTGCCGAACTTTTGGTTTTATGTGAGGATACGGAGACTGAACATGCTCCCTATATTGAGAAACAGCACCGCATCCTGCTGAAACACCTGGGTAAAATCAATCCGGAAAGTATTGACAGCTATCTTGAGGTGGGCGGTTATGAGGCGGTTACCAAGGCGCTTGGCAGCATGACGCCGGAAGAAGTAATTGCCGAAATCGGTGCCGCCGGGCTGCGCGGCCGCGGCGGGGCAGGCTTCCCCACCCATCTGAAATGGAAATTTACCCGCGAAGCCGAAGGCGATCAGAAATATGTTGTCTGCAACGCGGACGAAGGGGATCCGGGCGCCTTTATGGACCGCAGCCTCCTGGAAAGCAATCCCCACAGTGTCCTGGAAGGCATGATTATTGCCGGTTATGCCATCGGGGCAACGGAAGGCTATGTTTACTGCCGGGCCGAATACCCCCTGGCCATCCGCAACCTGCGCAAAGCCATTGCCGACGCCACTGAACGCGGCTTTTTGGGTAAAAACATCCTGGGTTCAGGTTTTGACTTTTCCGTGCAGATCAGGGAAGGCGCGGGAGCTTTTGTCTGCGGCGAGGAAACAGCACTGTTGATGTCCGTGGAAGGCAAACGTGGCATGCCACGTTTC
The DNA here is from genome assembly GCA_012841735.1 of Bacillota bacterium. Lineage (GTDB taxonomy): Bacteria > Bacillota > Dethiobacteria > Dethiobacterales > Dethiobacteraceae > DUUE01. Next base: position 3,898 of record DUUE01000415.1, read on the forward strand.
CGGCCGCCTTTCCCGGCACAGAAAGGCCTTTTTGGCCGGCCCACCTGTATTAACAACGTGGAAACACTGGCCAATATTCCCCATATTATCAGGGAAGGTGCCGCCTCCTACAGCAGCCTGGGCACGGAAAACAGCAAAGGGACCAAAGTTTTTGCCCTGGCCGGCAAGATTAAGCGCGGCGGCCTGGTTGAAATCCCCATGGGGCTTACCATTAATGAAATCGTTTTTGACATTGGCGGCGGGATTTCCACGGGCAAAAAATTTAAAGCCGTCCAGACAGGCGGTCCTTCCGGCGGCTGTATCCCCGCCGACATGGGCGACACGCCTGTGGATTATGATTCACTGAAAGCCATCGGCGCCATTATGGGATCCGGCGGCATGCTCATTATGGATGAAGAAACCTGCATGGTTGATGTGGCCCGTTTCTTCCTTACTTTTACCTGTGATGAGTCGTGCGGCAAGTGCACTTTCTGCCGCACGGGGACGAAAAAAATGCTTGAGATCCTGGAAAGGATTGCGGAAGGCAAAGGAACGGAAAGCGATATCGACCTCCTGGAGGAACTGGCTGAACAGGTTAAGGCCGGCTCACTCTGCGGCCTGGGGCAGACTGCTCCCAATCCGGTCCTGACAACCATTAAATATTTCCGTGACGAATACCTGGCCCACGTACGGGATAAACGCTGCCCCGCCAAAAAATGCAAAGCGCTTATCCGTTACGAAATTCATGCTGATGCCTGTGTTGCCTGCGGCCTGTGCCGCCGCAACTGCCCGGTCAATGCCATCTCAGGGGCCAAGAAAACTCCGCATGTAATTGATCAGGATGTTTGCATCCGCTGCGGGCTTTGCCTGAACAGCTGCAAATTTGATGCCATTGAGGTTACTACCGGCGAACCGGAACCGCAAGTGGCAAATTAGCAGTTATTCTTCGAAATAAATGAGGTGTAAAAATGCCAAAAGTGCAAATTTGGATTGACGGAAAAGAGGTTTGGGCCGAAGAAGGCAGCAACCTGTTGGAGGCTGCCCTTGCCGCCGGGATTCATGTTCCCCATCTCTGTCATGACCCGCGGTTAAAGCCGTTTGGTTCCTGCCGTTTATGTTTTGTGGAGATTGAGGGCGGGCGCGGGCCCGTCCCTTCCTGCGGCAATGTGGTGACGGCGGGCATGAAAGTCACCACGGACAATGAGACCATCCGGAAACTGCGCAAAACGGCGCTTTCCCTGCTGATGACGGAACACTGCGGCGACTGTGTCGCCCCTTGTCAGCTGGCCTGCCCTGCCCATATTGATATCCAGGGCTTTATTGCCCACATTGCCAACGGCAAACGGGATGCAGCCGCAGCCCTGATCAAGGAGCAACTGCCGTTCGCCTCTGTCTGCGGCCGTGTCTGCCCCCGATTCTGCGAGGATGCCTGCCGCCGCAACATTGTGGATGAACCGGTGGATATTTGTGCCCTGAAACGTTATGCCGGCGACTATGACCTAGTAAACTTCAATCAGTATGCCCCCACTCCCCTGCCAGACACAGGCAAGCGTGTGGCTGTGGTGGGCGGCGGCCCCGCCGGCCTGACGGCGGCATATTACCTGGCCCTGCTGGGCCATCAGATTACCGTCTATGACAGGGGGCCCGAGCTGGGCGGCATGCTGCGCTACGGGATTCCCGAATACCGCCTCCCCAAAAAGACACTGGACCAGGAAATCAAGCTGATTACGGACCTGTGCGCCGGGGTCAAACTGGGGCAGGAACTGGGGAAAGACTTTACCCTGGATGAACTGCAGGCAGAATATGATGCCGTCTTCCTCGGTCTGGGCAGCCAGGCTGCACAGATGCTGGGCCTGCCCGGAGAAGATACTCCCGGCATTTTAAACGGCATCGGTTTCCTGCGCGCCGTGGTGGAAGGCAACCCGCCCGCCCTGGGGCGCAATGTGGTGGTGGTGGGAGGCGGCAACACCGCCATGGACGCCGCCCGGACCTCTCTCCGCCTGGGCGCGGAAAATGTAACGGTTGTCTACCGCCGCAGCCGGGATGAAATGCCGGCCAATCTGGTTGAAATAGAAGAAGCGGAAGAGGAAGGCATCCAGTTCAGACTCCTTGCCAACCCGCAAAGCTATATTTGCCGGGAAGGCAGGGTTGAGGAGCTGGAATGCATCCGGATGGAACTGGGTGAGCCGGACGCTTCCGGCCGCCGCCGCCCGGTGGCCATTAAAGGATCCGAATTTACCATTCCGGTTGATACGGTGATTCTTGCCATCGGCCAGGCACTGGAAAAAGAAACAGTGGCAACATGCGGGCTGGAGCTGTGCGACCGTGGTAACCTGCAGGCCGATCCCAAAACCGGCGCCACCTGTCTGGAAGGCGTTTTTGCCGCCGGGGACTGCGTCAGCGGGCCGAAGACAGTGGTGGAAGCGGTAGGGGCCGCCAAACGCGCCGCCCTGGCCATGGACCAGTATTTGCGCGGCGAGCGGGTTGTCCCCGCCAAGGATGAATTTAACTGCACCATGGGTGAGAACTGGCAGGATATTGACCCGGCTGTTTTTGACGACAAAGAAAAAATACCCAGAGAGAGCGAAACAATCCTGCCACCGGCGGAACGGAAAGCAGATTTCAGAGAATTTAACCTGGGACTGACCAGGGAAGCGGCTCTGGCAGAAACAAAACGCTGCATGTCCTGCGGCTGTCAGGATGCTTTCGACTGTGAGCTGCGCCGTCTCTGCGGCGAATACGATGTGGATATTAAAGAGCTGGGCACCCACGAAAAACGTTACGACATTGTTCACAACGATTACCTGGTGCAGGATGAAAATAAATGTATTCTCTGCGGCAACTGCGTCCGTATTTGCCAGGAAGTACAGGACAACGGCGTCATGGGCTTTGTCAACCGCGGTTTTGACACCACGGTGAAACCGTCCATGGGACTTGCCCTGTCCGAGTCGCAGTGTGAATCCTGCGGCCTCTGCATTTCCGCCTGCCCCACGGGCGCTCTCACCGCTGCGCAGCCTTGTGCCAAACCGGGTCCCTTTAAAGCGGAGAAAGTGGTGGCAACCACCTGCACCCGCTGCAGCACAGGCTGCGAACTGGAAGTGCATGTCTCCCGGGACCAGATTGTGTCAGTCACCACGCCGCTGCGCGGGGGCAGAAATGACGGCGTCCTCTGTCATAAAGGCTATTTTGCCGCCCATTATGTCCACAGCAGGGACCGCCTGACGGAACCGCTGGTGCGTGCCGGGGACGTCCTGCAGGCCACATCCTGGGAGAAAGCCGTCAGTGCCGCCGCCTCCATGCTGGAGCATGCGAAAAAGCTGCAGGGAGCGGGAGGCCTGGCAGTGCTTGTTTCCCCCGGTCTGACCAACGAAGAAAATTACCTGTTGCAGAAATTGGCACGCGAAGTGCTTGAGACCAATAATATTGCCGGCATAGGTGCAGCAGACGCCTGTGCCCCGGCTGCCGCCGTCTCCTACAGCGACCTTGCTGCAAGCGATTTTATTCTGGTGGCAGGCACTGACCTTACCGCCGAATTCTCCGTCCTGGCCTCCATGGTACGCAAAGCGGCGGAGGCTGGCGGCAAGCTGGCCATCGTCAGCGAACAGCCAACCAGGCTTGATAAATATGCAACCCACTCCCTGCTGGTTAATACCGGTTATACGGCAGACGTGCTGGCCGCCCTGTACGGGCTGGCCGCTGAGCAGGGCCTTGTGGCGGAAGGCGCAGAAATGCCCTGCTGCGCGGAAGACATGCGGCGCCTGCTTGACGAGCTGCCCCGCCTGCTGCGTGTCGGCACTGCCGGGCTTGCCGCCATGCTGCAGGATCTGGCTTTTGCCAAGCGGCCTGTTGTCATTGTCACCGGCGACAGCGTGGGATGTGAAGAGCAGGAACTGCTTGCCGGTCTCCTTGCCGCCTGCGGCAAAAAAGACGACCTGCTGGTAATGTATGCGGGTGGCAATACCCACGGCCTGCTGGCGATGGGCGTCCATCCCGACCTGCTGCCCGGGTTCAGACCCGTTTCCGCAGTTGCCGCGGCACCGCAGCATGCCGGATTTGCCCTGCCGGACCTGCTGGTGAAGATCGGCAGGGGAGATATTGGTGCCGTTTTGGTGGCAGGTGATGACCTGGAGCTTGACGACAGCGTCTTCGGTCCCGATACCCTGGTGATAGCCCTGGCAACCGCCTGGCGTAAGGACCTGGCCCGGGCCGACGTGGTCCTCCCGCTGGCTACCTTTGCCGAAACAGACGGCACTGTGATAAACAGCCAAGGCAGGCTCCTTCCGGTCAGGGCTGCCGTAACGCCGCTTGCCGGGCGCAGCAACCTGGAAATAATCGCCGCCCTGGCGGCTGCCCTGGGCAAACAGTTTCCCGGTTCGGCGGCGGAAGTGCTGGCGGAAGTACAGGCCGCCACCGGTCTGGACTTTGCCCCGGCAGAAGGGGAAGCGGCTTCTTAAGAAAAAACAGTGAGGCGCAGAACGTGCCTCACTGTTTTTATTTAAACCTGTTTTTGCCTGACGTCCGCCTTGGCGGCATTTTTTCAGACAAGGCTTTTGACAAAAGCCTCGATCCGCTCCAGCCCTTCCAGCATTTTTTCCCTGGAGAGGGCATAGGAGAGCCGGATAAATTCCGGGGCGCCGAACCCTGTCCCGGGAACTACGGCCACCTGCTTTTCTTCCAGCAGGGCGGCGGCAAAATCGTCACTTGTCTTCATGGCGGTGCCGCGGCAGGAGCGGCCCAGGATGCCGGAGACATCCACAAAAACATAGAAGGCTCCCAGCGGTTCTATGCAGGACAGGCCGGGAATGGCTGCTATTTTTTCCACCATGGCGTCCCGGCGGGCGGCGAAAGCAGCTCTCATTTCCGCCACACAGTCCTGCGGGCCCAAAAGGGCGGCGATGGTGGCTTTCTGGGCGATGGAATTGGCATTGCTGGCCAGGTGGCTTTGCATGCTGCTCATCATTTTCGCCAGGACGGCAGTGGAGGCGGTATAGCCGATCCGCCAGCCCGTCATGGCATAAGCCTTGGAGACACCGTTGACCACAATGGTCCGTTCTTTGATTGCTTCTCCCAGCGAAGCAATGCTCACATGTTTTCCGCCGCCGTAAATCAGTTTTTCATTAATTTCATCGGAGACCACATAGAGATTATGCTCCACGGCAAAAGCGGCAATGGCCTCCAGTTCGGCACGGCTGTAAACCTGGCCCGTGGGGTTGTTGGGACTGTTTATCAGGATGGCTTTCGTTTTTTCCGTCAGTGCCTGCTGCAGTTCTTGCGGGGTAATTTTAAAATTATTTTCTTTGGTTGTCCCGACAATCACGGGGACGCCGTCATTCATTTTGACGATTTCCGGGTAACTTACCCAGTAAGGTGCAGGAATGATGACTTCATCCCCCGGATTGAGCAGGGCGGCAAAAGCATTGGCCAGGGAATGTTTGGCGCCGTTACTGACCACAATATTGTTTGCTTCATACTGCAGGCTGTTGTCCGTACTGAATTTCCGGCAAATTGCTTCCAGCAGGTCCGCGCTGCCGGCAACAGGTGTGTAGCGGGTAAAGCCGTCATTAATGGCTTTTATGGCGGCTTCCCTGATGTGCACCGGCGTGTCAAAATCGGGCTCTCCCGCACCAAAGCCGATGACATCAATACCTTCCGCTTTCATTTGCTTCGCCTTGGCATCAATAGCCAGGGTGGGTGAAGGGGAAATGGCCTGAACT
>DUUE01000060.1 GCA_012841735.1 Bacillota bacterium
AAAGATTGCCGCAAAAAAGACCGGGCTGTTGGTAACACAACCCGGTCCTGTCCTGCTTGTGACAATTATTACTCAGATTTCAGGTCTTGCTGCAGCAGGGGAATTTTACGCCAGTGGTAGAGGTAAATGGGAACTGCAATCAGGATTTGGGCTGCACCCCGCAGCAGACGGGCAAGGGCACTGGCAAGATTCTGCCTTTGCGCCTGTTTCTGCCTGAATTCCTGTTGGGCCTTCAATTCCTGTTCAATGATCTCGTCGGGCAGGGTGGAACGGGAGTAGAGTTCATTTCTTATTTCTTTGGGTGCATAATAGTCAATCCCTGCTTCTGGCACGGGCAGTAGCAGGTCAACTCCGGCCTGAACCAGATTAATCACGCCTACTATCACGGTAATTAACATGACAAAGCAGACAAGATAAAAATACAGCTGGTCAAGAGTCCACTTCAGTTTCATGCCCGGCCCTCCCCTTCAGGAAATAAACCGTCCCTGATTTTCCGCCAGTGATACTGGTAAAAAGGAAGAGGTATCAGCCAGACGGCAAGGGAACCCACCAGGGAGCGCAGTGTATAAATGCGGTCATTTTTTTTCAACTGTTCTTCCTGGGCATTGCGACTGTCCCTGATTGCCTCCAGTTCCTCCAGGGGAGGGACTTCTCTGTTGCTATTCAGGTATTCCTGCTCAATATCCATGAGGGTAAGATAATTGGCATAACGGACAGGCACAAAATAGTTGACCACATTCTGGAGAAAAGAGATGAGCCCAAAAATAATCATCATGAGTGTCACGAAACAGACGAGGTAAAGGTAAATATTTTTCAGCTGCCAGTCACGGGACATGTGGTATCTTCCTTTCCTCTTTTTGTCAGGCTTGCGGTTACATACCTGTACAGTTAAAATTCAAGGTCCGTCTTCATTCTCCTGCCGTGTCAGTTTATCCCCTTCCAGGCAGGAATTTATGTTTTTCTGTCGAAGAATATCCCGCAAGGAAAAAATTGCAACTGGGCCGATTATTTTTTGTGGTTGGACGGAGGAGATGCGTATGTCGGTATTACTGGGACGCAGGCTGCGTGCACTGCGCAGGTTAAAAAGACTGACGCAGCAGGATTTGGCCAGTGAGGTGGGAATTTCCGTTTCCATGCTGTCAACAATCGAAAGAGGTGCCAAATACCCCTGTGTCGACCTGATTAGAAAGATTGCCCGGGTACTGGACGTGCCGCAGGAAGAATTGTTTGTCTTGCCCGACTTGCCCGAGATGATTCAGGAGCGCCTGTAAGGCGCTTTTTCCTTGCAGGGGATGGCCTTATGTGGGCATACTAATCTGCAGCGGCAGCGGAAAGGAGTATTTATGCGTATCGGTTCGCTTCAGTTGCAGAATCAGGTGATACTGGCGCCCATGGCCGGGGTGACAGACAGTCCTTTTCGCCTTTTGGCCCGGGAGATGGGCTGTGCCTTGGTTTATACGGAAATGATCAGCGCCAAAGGTGTGCTTTATGCCCCGCAGCAGTCACTGCGGATAGCGGCTTTTACGCAGCCGGAGCGGCCGCTGGCCCTGCAGCTTTTTGGCAGTGATCCGGCTGTAATGGCGGAAGCCGCCGTGATATGCAGCCGCCTGCGACCCGATATGATAGACATTAATATGGGTTGCCCCGTAAAAAAAGTTGCCGGCAGGGGGGAAGGCTGCGCGCTGATGCGCAACCCTACTCTGGTGAAAGAGATAGTTCAAAGTGTGACAGCCGCCATAGATTTGCCTGTGACTGTTAAAATTCGCAAGGGCTGGGATGAAAGCAGTGTGAATGCGACAGAGGTTGCCCTGGCAGCCTGGGAAGGCGGTGCGGCTGCGGTGGCGGTCCATGGGCGGACACGGGAGCAAGGCTATAGCGGCAGGGCGGACTGGTCTGTGATCAGGCAGGTAAGGGAAGCAGTCAAGATTCCTGTGATTGGCAACGGGGATATCCGTCAGCCGGAGGATGCCGCCAGGATGCTGGCGGAAACAGGCTGCCATGCCGTCATGATCGGCCGCGGCGTTCTGGGCAACCTGTGGCTGCTGCGGCGGACAGT
>DUUE01000377.1 GCA_012841735.1 Bacillota bacterium
ATAAGCAAAGCAGGGCGGTTCAGGGCCCTGCTTTTTAATGTGAGGAAAACCCATATTGTTTGGAAACAGCTGTTGCTATGCCAGGAGCATTATGCGGGAGGCAAGGGTGAAGTAAATAATTAAAGAAATAGTATCCACAATGGTTGTAATGAGCGGGCTGGCCATAATGGCAGGATCGATCTTAAGCTGTTTGGCAAGGATGGGAAGACTGGAACCAACTATTTTGGCAGTTATGACTGTACAGATCAAGGTCACGGAGACTATACCTGCGATGGTTGTGGAATATTGTTCAAGCAACAAGATCCTCACGAAATTTATGCAGGCTAAAGTCAGGCCTACCACAAGACTGACCCGGAATTCCTTCCAGATGACTTGTAAGATATTGCGAAAATTTATTTCATTTAAAGCCAGGCTGCGGATAATAAGTGTTGAGGACTGGGAACCGGCATTGCCTCCAGTATCCATGAGCATCGGAATAAAGACAGTCAAAGCCACCACTTTTTCTAAAGTTGGTTGATAATTGCGGATGATATAGCCGGTAAAAGTGGCTGTAAGCATTAAGACAAGCAGCCAGACAATGCGTTTGCGGGCCATGGCAAAAACGCCGCTTTCCAGATATTCCACGTCTGTGGGCGACAGGGCCGCCATTTTATGAAAGTCTTCCGTATTCTCATCTTCAATTACGTCCAGGATATCATCAACTGTGACTATTCCCACCAAACGCTTTTCATTATCGGTAATCGGAATGGCTAACAGGTCGTATTTTTTTACTAATTCGGCAATATCTTCTTTGTCATCGTGGGTATTGGCATAAATAATGTCCTGGCGCATAATATCGCCTATTTTTTGTTCCGGTTCCGCGATAACCAAATCGCGCAGGGAGAGGATCCCTTCCAGAACACGGTTGGCATCAGTTACATAACAGGTATAGATGGTTTCCTTTTCAGGAGCATTTTCACGAATTTTCGCCAGTGCATCACGCACCAGCATTTCCTTTTTTAAATCGACAAATTCAATAGTCATTAAGCTGCCTGCAGAATCTTCCGGATAATTCAGGAATTGATTTATCAGTTTTCTTTCTTTCTCGGAAGTATTCTGCAAAATTCTTTTTACCACATTGGCCGGCATTTCTTCCAGAAAGTCAATTTTATCATCAAAGTAAAGATCCTCTAAAATATGCTGCAGTTCGACATCATCGACTAACACTGATAATTCTGATTGGCGGGTGGGGGAAAGGTAAGAAAAAACATCCGCTGCCATATCTTTGGGTAATAGCCGGAAAACTAACAGGGCAGTTGTTGCATCCAGCAGATTCAAGAACTCACCGATATCTGCAACCTGGCTGCCGCTGAGAATTTCTCTTAACTGGTAGTACTTCTTTTCCGCAAGTAAATTGGTAATAGTGGTGAAATCCATAGCAATACAGCCTCCTTTTCTTATTGTCACTTTACAATACGTGCGGGAGGAGGCAAAAGCAACAGAAGGGGATTGAAGGACTGCCTGCTCCCAAACTCTATAATTTCTGCATCACATTTTCTGCCAGGCCCAGGGTCCATCCAATCACCTCCGTCCGTCATAGTATGAACTAAAAAACCCTCATCCATGATAGGCGAGGGTGCAAAACAAAAAGGATATTATGTCCCTCTCGTAAAGCTTTAGCACTATACAACGTAGGGGGCATCCCAGCTACACTAGGTAACACCTTAAGCCGATGTTACCTGCTGACCCTTTGGCATCTCTCGATGTTTCAGGGTAGTAGCGTCTGTTTGTATAGTAACCTCACCTAACAGAGTTTCTGTATTTATTATACTACTAATTTTCCGGCGGGCAAAGAAATTTTTATCCGGGAAATAGTGGCCGTATTGTTTAGCCGGAACCATTTTTTAGTTTAGCGCTGCAAAAGGCAAAAAACCGTCCCGGCCATTGCGGCCGGGACGGCTTGCCTGGGGGTTAAAATATCTTATTTCACCGCATTATACATGCGCAGC
>DUUE01000040.1 GCA_012841735.1 Bacillota bacterium
AGGATGATGCCTTTGTGTGAAGCGTTGTCCAGCACCCTGTCAATCAGATACTCCGTTGTTACTTTCCTGCCGCCGATTTCTTCCGCCCAGTCGTGGCTGTCGACTGTCCACATAATGGTGTATGGATAACCTTCCCCGGCCAGGACATTAAGCAGTGTGTCATTATATTCACCATACGGCGGGCGGAAAAGGTAAGGCGTCCTGCCCGTTGCTTCCGTGATAATACGGGTCGATTCCCGCATTTCCGCGATCATTTCCTCTTTGCTCATGTTGATCAGGTGGCCGTGTGTCAGGGAGTGATTCTCCAGCAGATGACCGTGCCGGACAATTTCCTGCGCCAGTTCGGGATGAGCCTCCACCCAGCGGGCACGTGCAAAAAAGGTGCTTTTTACTTCATATTCTGCCAGAACGGCCAGCAGGTCTTCCGTCTGTTCATACAGCCACCCGGCATCAAAAGTGAGGGCGATTTGTTTTTCCGCCACTTCTGTGACGCCCTCTCTGATGAGCTGTGACTTGTCACGTGTGCTGCCGGCGGCTTGCGGGATAATTAATTTCTGCCCGGCATAGATAGTGGGTGCCTGTTCTTTCGGCCCGGGTTCCGGTTGTGTTTCGTTCCCGGGTTGAGCTGCCTTGGGGGGATCAGGCTGTGTTTCGTCCCCCGGCACGGGTGCCTCGCCGGGGTCAGGCTGCGGTTGTTCCGCCGGCTCAGGTTCCTTTTGGCCTGCCGGCGGTGTGTCAGACGGATTAGCCCCCGGCCCGCCGGACCAGGCAGCAATGATTTTCCCTTTCAGGGGTGTGGTATAAATAATAATACCGGCAAGAAGCAGTACACAAACTGTAATGAGTATCAGCCACGATTCTTTCCTGATTTTTTTTGCCCGTAACATGAATCTTCCTCCTGTTGCTTGTAAAGTACACAAAAAGGACTGTTATTGCCATTGTAGCGGGCAAAAAAGAAGGCCGGCTTAATTATTCATATTGTTTTCTTTATACAGATTAAGTTTTGCTAAGATTGATACCAGTTTATGCCGCCGGAGGAACTTGTTGCCCGGCAGAAAGGACTGCAGCCTGCCGGCAGCGAAATATACCGCATCTCCGGTAATCACCGGCAATGTCAACCAAATAAAGCGATGGCGTTGACAATTAAAACACAGCCGTGTTATAATCCTGCCAGTTTTTTGCGCAGGAGGGCACAGGATGCAAAAATTTACTCTCCGTGAAAATGTCGCCGGTGCTTTTTTTGCCGCGCTGACAGCGCTTTTGGCATATCTGACCATTCCCCTGCCGGGCGGACTGCCGCCCGTTACCGGCCAGTCCCTGGCCGTCATGCTGGCAGGCCTGCTGTTGGGTGCCCGCGGCGGCGCCGTCAGCCAGCTGGTCTATCTCCTGCTTGGCATCAGCGGGCTGCCTGTCTTTGCCGGCGGCAAAAGCGGCCTTACCGTGCTCGCGGGGCCTACAGGCGGTTTTATCTGGGGATTTGTCCTGGGCGCTTATCTGACCGGCAGGCTGACGGAAAAACATGATCAGCTTTCACTGCTACATCTTACGGGAGCAGCTTTTGCGGGCGGTGTATGTGCGGTGTATGTACCCGGCATTATCCAGCTGGCTTATGTCCTTGAACTGTCACCGGGCACAGCACTGGCGGCCATGCTCCCTTATCTGCCGGGGGATGTGCTGAAGGTGGCCGTTTCCGTGTTGCTGGCGGCAAAAATCCGCGCGGCTGTCCGCCAGAGCAGGCAGTGACGGTTTGTGCTGATGTCCGGAAGGAAGGGTGAGAATAGCGATGCGTTCATTGCCGCAGACTGACATCTACGGCATTACCTGTCAGGCATTATCCCGGGGCAGGGATAATCTGACTGTGGTCAGGGAGTTGCTTGCCGCCGGGGTGAAGATTATTCAATACAGGGAAAAAACAAAAACAAAAAAAGAAAAATACGCCGAGTGCCTGGCCATCAGTGAAATGTGCCGGGCTGCCGGCGCCTTGTTTGTGGTTAATGATGATGTGGATCTTGCTCTCCTGACCGGGGCCGGTGCCGTGCACGTTGGCCAGGACGACCTGCCGGCTGATGCGGTGCGGAAACTGGTGGGGCCGGAAGTAATTGTGGGTGTTTCTGCCGGCAGCATGGAAGAAGCGCGGGATGCCGTCGCCCGCGGGGCCGATTATCTCGGCGTAGGTCCCATCTACCAGACTGCAACCAAAGAGGATGCGGGGGAAGCAGTAGGTCTGGCCTTGCTGCAAACTTTGGCGGCCGCCTTTCCGCTGCCGCTGGTGGCCATAGGCGGCATTTCGCCGGCCAATATCAGGGAAGTAATGGAGCACGGCGCCGCCTGTGCCGCCATGATCTCCTCCCTGGTGGGGGCGGAAGATATCGCGGCTGCCGTGCAGGCGGCGCGGCGGAACCTGCGGTAGGGCGGCCGCCCGGGAAACAGAAACTTTGCGCCGCCCTTACAGGCGCTTCATTTCCGTTTCTCTGAGGTAACGCCGCTCCAGCAGGCTGGTCACAGTGGCCACCGGCTTTTTTGCCTGGACAGGTTTGCGGAAACTGACAAACCACAGCCTGCCCCCGAATTCTTTTGTCTTTAGATCTTCTGCAGCGCCGGGCACGGCCAGGGAGGGGGCGGTTTGGCTACCCGCAGCATTTCCCGGACCGCCTGCGGCGGGTCGGAGAAGAAATTGATGCCGCCCATATGAAAGACCACATCAAAACTGTTGTCACGGAAGGGCAGGTGTTCCGCCTCTCCCAGAATAAGCCTGGCAGAGAGTTGCAGCCGGCGCAGGTTTTTTGCGCACTGTCTGAGTTGTCCCCGGGAAATATCAAGACCATAGTAAAAAGCACCCCGTGGCAGGAGGCAAATGTTGCTGCCCGTGCCTACGGAAACTTCCAGGACATGCATGCCGGGCGCTATTTCCAGTTCACAGAGGTATTCACGCCTTACCTCCGCTTCGGCCGCCCCCATCAGGCTGATGGCTGTTTTGGTGACAAAGTTGTAAAAGGGGGAGAGCAGGTCATAGTATAACCAGCAAACCTTGAGTGGCATGCGTGCTGCCGGTGTCCGGGCATAAAAAAAGACTGGAACTTGCCAGCCTAATTTTTTGCATTTTTTTCCGTATTTTTGGCGGCGGATTCCGTTTCTATTTCTTCGAAAACGCGCAGGACAGCCTTGACGGAAAGAACGAGCATTTCCCGTTCTTCCGGGGTCAGGTGATTGGCCAAATTGTTAAAGCGGTGGGAACGCCTCTCAAAAACCAGGCTTGCCAACTGCCTGCCGTATGCAGTAAGATACACTCGTACCACGCGGCGGTCTTTGTCATCCCCCATTCGCTTCACCAGGTTCATTTTCACCAGGCGGTCCACCAGGCGAGTGGCTGCACTTTCCGCCAGGTATATTTCCGCGCTTAATTCGCCCATGGTCAGGCCGTCATGTAAAAAGAGGATCAACAGGGCATTGGTCTGGCCGGGAGTAATACCGAGACCGGTCAATTCGCGCAATTCTTCAGTTTCCAGGTAATGCATCAGCCTGGGAAAAATTTCCTGAAAAACGGTGGTAAAATTATGTGTGTCTTTGAAATCCACCAAACAGTCACCTCCTGATCTGCTTTTGTCCGGTAAAATTTCACTTGATTATATCACTTACAAAATAAAAGATCCAGAAATTATGCAAAAAAAATTTTCACGGCACCTTCCTGCGGCAGGTTTTGGGTATAATCTGCCGTGTGAGGTAATATGTGCTTAAAGGAATGAAGATGATGCTTGTTGTCGGCCTGACGGGCGGTATTGCCACGGGAAAATCGACGGTAGGAAAGATGTTTACCCGCCTGGGTGCCAGGCGGATAGATACAGACTGCCTGGCACGGCAGGCTGTGGAGCCGGGTCAGCCGGGTCTGGCGGCAGTGACAGCCCGTTTCGGCGGGGAGGTCCTGGCTGCCGACGGCCGTCTGGACAGGAAAGCGCTGGGGAAGATTGTATTTCGTGATGCCGGCCTGCGCGGGGAATTGGAAGCAATTCTCCATCCCATAATCAGAAAAATCTTCAGGGAAGAAGTGCGTGCAGCGGAGGCGGCGGGGGATTGTATTGTAATCGTGGAAGTACCGCTGCTTTTTGAAACCGGCTTTCAAAAAGAGACAGACAGGGTTGTGGTAGTAACTGCGGACCAAAAAACACAGCTTTTGCGCCTCATGCAACGCGACGGGTTGGATACGGAGGAAGCTCTGCGGCGCATGGCGGCACAAATGCCGCTCAGTGAGAAAGTCGCCCGGGCCGATTATGTCATCGACAACAGCGGTTCCCTGGCGGAAACTGCCAAGCAGGTGGAAACGGTGTGGCAAATTTTACAACGGGAGTGTGACAATGGCTGATTCGGTCAGGTGGCTGCGGCTGCCTGTAATTTGTGCGCTGACAGTTTTACTGCTGCTGGCCATCATGCAGACACCCCGCTACCTGCGGCATATTTATCCGTATCATCACAGGCAGCTGGTTGAACTGTATGCATGGCAATACGGGGTAGACCCCCTGCTTGTTGTTGCCGTCATGCATACGGAAAGCCGTTTCCAGGCGGATGCAGTGTCCCTGAAAGGGGCGCTTGGCCTGATGCAGGTGATGCCGGAAACGGCACAATGGATCGCACGCCAGCAGGGTATGGAAATACTGCGGCAGGAAGAAATCCTGGATCCGGAAATTAATATCCGGCTGGGGACATGGTATCTGGCTTACCTGCTGGAGAAATTCTCCGGAAGGGTTGATGTGGTAATTGCCGCCTACAATGCCGGACCCGGCCAGGTGGCTGCCTGGCTTGCCGACAAAACCTGGTCCGGCCGCTACGCCGACCGGCAGCGAATTCCTTTCAGCGAAACACGCCAGTTTTTGGTTAAAGTGAGAAAGGCTTATACAAAATACCAGCAGTTGTACCGCTGAGCGGGGCAATGCGCGAGGGACACGCGGTGCAGTACAATGCAATATTGTCGCCTGCCGTAAATAATGATACAATAGGGGCGGCAAGCAAAGCGGCGCCTGCCCGGCTGTCTGTGGATTTTTTTGCGGGAGGGATACGATGGCTGGACATTCAAAATGGGCCAATATAAAACACAGAAAAGCACGCATGGATGCGCAAAAGGGGAAGATCTTTACCAAAATCTCAAAAGAGATAATGGCGGCAGTACGTGCGGGCGGACCGGACCCCGACGGGAACTTCCGCCTGCGCCTGGCACTGCAGAAAGCGCGTGCCGTCAATATGCCCAATGACAATATTGCCCGGGCCATACAAAAAGGCAGCGGCGAAACGGACGGTGTCAACTATGAAGAAATTGTCTATGAAGGCTACGGGCCTGCCGGCACGGCAGTAATGCTGGAAATTCTTACTGACAACCGCAACCGGACAGCTGCCGAAATCCGCCACATTTTTTCCCGGCGCGGCGGCAGCCTGGGAGAAACGGGTTGTGTGGCCTGGATGTTCAGCCGCAGGGGCTACCTGACGGTAAACAAAAAAGAGTGGGATGAAGACGAACTGATGCTTTTGGCACTGGAAGCGGGCGCGGCAGATTTCGAAGCGGATGACGACTTTTATACCATCCATACCGAGGTTGGAGATTTTGAACAGGTCAAAGAGAAACTGGAGGCGGAGGGCGTAACATTTGCGGAAGCCTCCATTACCATGGTGCCGGTCAATACCGTGGAAATAACCGACCTGGAAGAGGCCAAAAAAGCTGTGGCACTCATTGAGCAGCTGGAAGACCATGACGATGTACAGAATGTATATACAAACCTTGATCTTCCCCCGGAAATAGCCGCAGCGCTGGAGAACGAATAGCAGTACGGGTATAAACCCTCCCTTCACGGGGAATTAATTAGTATAAACCGTGAAAGGTGGGTTTTTTATGTTTCTGCACAAACGCCTTACTCCCGTCAGTATTTTCCTGATCGGGATGGTGCTGGGCATGGCTGCGGGAGGAGGGTCTGCAGCTTTATTTTTCAGGGACCTTTCTCCGGGACACGGCGTGGTTGAGGGTGCGGGCCTCACGGCGGAAAACACGGGATACGCCCCGGAAGCGGGCGTGAGAGTCTACCAGGGTTACCTGGGAGTTTATGAAAACCATCTTGCCATCTACGATGAAGAGCCTCCGGACGGGATCCTGCAATATATTCTGACCGACTATGAAGCCAGGGAAGACTTGCGTCCCCAGCTGGAAAAAGGCATTCCTTTTACTGACATGTATGATATGCTGCGCCTGCTGGAAAACTACACAAGTTGAATAATGCCGCCGATTACGGGCATACTATCCTGCATATCTGGAGGTGTCACAGTGAAATTTTCCCGGGAAATGACCGGTTTTGCTGTGATTCATTTGCCCAGCGGGCGGGAAGTGGGGAAAGTCAGGGAATGGCTGCTGGATGAACACTGTGAAACTGTTGTCGCCCTGCTGGTGGAAGGCGGTGGCTGGCTCCCCCAGCGGCGTCTTATTCCCTTTGCCGAAATTGCGAAGATCGGTACAGATGCGGTGCTGGTTGACGGAACAGGATTGCATCTAACAGGCGACCCGCCCCTGGTGGGAGGGCGGGCGACATGCCGGGCCCTGGGGAAGCGTATGCTTTCGGCCGGTGGAGAAGAACTGGGGATTGTGGAAGATTTTTTGTTTGAGGAAGAAACGGGGCGTGTTACCGGCTGGCGCCTTTCTTCCGGACTGATTGACGACTTGCTGCAGGGCAGGCCGGTACTGGAGGACCCGCTGCAAATGATTGTAGGGGAAGATACGCTCATTGTCTGTGATGAAGAGGGATGAGATGATGCATTGTCCGCTTTGTAACAGTGTCGATACGGGTAAAGTGGGGACAGGCCAGTATTATTGCTGGAATTGCCTGGTTGAATTTTCTGTGCAGGGGTCCGGTGCTTACACAGCCTATTATGTTGATGAGGATGGAACACTGGTTGCGCTCGGCGATCTGGTACAGCACTCCGGCGTACCCGCGGAAAACTTCCTGGGTTAGCAATGTATGGGCCCCCCTGTGCCTGCATATAGATAAACAGACGGACAGGGGGTGACTTGATGCTGAATCATTACCGGCAGTCTCTCCGGCGTTACGGCATGCTTGGCGTCATTTCCGTGGCGAGTGCAGTCCTGCTTTATTGGCTGATACGTACCGGCCGGCATTTATTTTCCGTTATCAGTCCTTTTTTGCTGGCCATCATTCTTGCCTATATTTTAAACCCGCTGGTAGAA
>DUUE01000128.1 GCA_012841735.1 Bacillota bacterium
CCCGCCGGTAAAAAACAGGGCGCTTGCCCTGGGCATCCCTGTCCGGCAGCCCGTATCGGTCCGTGACGCTGAGTTTACCAAAAGTCTGGCCGCCCTGGAACCGGATATTTTGGTGACTGCGGCGTACGGCAAATTGCTGCCGCAGTCGGTGCTTGCCGTCCCGCGCCTGGCGGCGCTCAACATTCACGCATCGCTCTTGCCCGCTTACCGGGGCGCAGCCCCCATACAGCGTGCCGTCATGAACGGGGAAAAAGAAACGGGCGTAACGATTATGGAAATGGATGAAGGCATGGATACGGGCGCCATTATTTTGCAGGAAGCGATACCCATTGCCGCAGGCGATACGGCCGGAACGGTGCATGACAGATTGTCCGTCCTGGGAGCCGGGCTGATTGTGGAGGCAATCCGGGCTGTCATCCGCGGCACTGCCGTGCGGCGCCCGCAGGATGAGTCACTGGCTTCCTATGCGCCCCCCATCCGGCGGGGAGAAGAAAGAATTGACTGGTGCGCATCAACGGATATGGTGCACAACCTGGTACGCGGTATGAATCCCTGGCCGGGGGCGTATACTGAGTGGAACGGCAGGCGCCTGAAAATCTGGGAAGGACAACCTGCAACCGGCCGGGGAACGACCTGCGGCCTGGTTCTGGAAGCCGGAGCAGGCGGTATTCTGGTGGCAACGGGCGATGGTGCCTACAGGATCACCAGGCTGCAGGCACCGGGAAAAAATATTTTGCCGGCGGCCGTTTATCTCCGCGGCAACCCGCTGCCCCGGGGATCGGTCCTGGGCAGGCAGGGGGAAGGAGGGGCGGAAAATGATTAAAAAAAGATTGTTTCTGGGACTTTTGGCCTGCAGCCTCCTGCTTGTGACCGGCGCCCTGGCCTATTTTTACCTGACATTTTTCCACCGGGAGCCGGGAGTGCTGCGTTACCTCTTCCTGGTGGCAGTATTGGCCCTTCTGGCAGTGCTGGCAGTAATTCTGCTGGGTTTTTCCGGCATTGTACTGTCGCTGTTGTCCGACAGGGGGATTCTTTTCCTGGAAAAACCGATTAATTTTACTGTTGCCCTGCTGTATCCGGTGGTGATCCGTGTCGGGAAGCTGTTTAAAATCGCCCAGGATAAAATCCAGCGTTCTTTTGTGGAGGTCAATAACCAACTGGTGAAGGCAAAGCACGGCAGGCTGGAGCCGGGCCGCCTGCTGGTCCTTTTGCCGCATTGCCTGCAGGTGACGGAATGCACCAGGCGGATTACAGTCAATTTGTCCAATTGTGTTCGCTGCGGGCGCTGCCCGGTGGGGGACATCCTGGACCTTTGTGAGCGTTACGGCGTGCATGTGTGCATCGCCACAGGCGGCACACTGGCCAGGGATGCAGTCAGAAAGCTGCGGCCGCAGGCCATTGTCGCCGTAGCCTGTGAACGTGACCTGACAAGCGGCATTCTTGACTGTATTCCCCTGCCTGTCCTGGGGGTCACCAATGAGCGACCAAACGGCCCCTGCTTTAATACCACTGTAAACCTGCAGGCTGTGGAGGCGGCAATACTGTTTTTCATCAAAGGAGGAGAAAAAAATGTTCGGCTTAACCTTTCTTCCTGACTGGACATGGATTATCATTCTGCCGGCGTTGTTTTTCGCCATGTACGCACAGGCCAGGGTGCAGGGAGCTTATCAGCGCTATTCCCGTGTGCTTGCCCGGTCCGGCCTGACAGGAGCACAGGTTGCACGCAGGCTGCTGGACAGTGCCGGGCTGACTCATATCCCCGTGGAGCAAAGCAAAGGCACGCTCTCGGACCATTTTGACCCGCGCGAGGGTGTGATCAGGCTTTCTCCCGGTGTCTACCAGAGCAGTTCCCTGGCAGCCCTGGGCATAGCCGCCCATGAAACGGGCCATGCCCTGCAGCATGATGACGGCTATTTCCCCCTTGCGTTCCGCAACAATCTTTTCCCCGTGGCCAGCATTGGCTCAACACTGGCATTTCCGCTCTTTTTCATCGGCTTCCTGTTCGGGACAGGCGCTCTTGGCTTCCTGATGGATATTGGCATCCTGCTTTTTGCCTTTGCCGTGCTCTTTCAACTGGTAACACTGCCTGTGGAGTATAATGCTTCAAACCGTGCCATTGCCCTGCTGGGCGAAGGAGGATATCTCAGCCGGGAAGAAATCGGGCCCGCCCGGGAAGTCCTGAACGCGGCCGCCCTGACCTACCTGGCTGCAGCGGCAGTTGCTTTCACGCAGCTTTTGCGTCTGCTGATCCTGCGGGACAGGAGAAGGTAAGATGCAAAAAAAGCACCTTGACGCACGTGAAGCCGCCCTGCTGGCCCTGACGTCCGTCCTGGAAGAAGGCGCGTATGTCAATCTGGCCCTGGCCAATGTCCTGGCCGGGCATACCCTGGACGGGCGCGACAGGAGACTGGCGGCGGAAATAACTTACGGTGTGGCAACTTACAGGCTCACACTGGACTGGATAATATTGCAGCTTACAGGCCGGCCGGCAGCAAAGCTGGACCGGCCTGTGCTGCTTGTTTTATATATCGGCCTTTATCAGCTTTTTTACCTGGACAGGATCCCGGCGCCGGCAGCGGTGCATACCAGTGTGGAGCTGATCAAAAAAACAAAAAAGCGGCCCCTGGCAGGTTTTGTCAACGGGGTGCTGCGCGGTGCCCTGCGCAGAAAAAACAGCCTGCCATGGCCTGACAAAGAGAAAAACACGGCGGAATACTTAAGCCTCCGCTCTGCCCATCCGCCCTGGATGGTGCAACGCTGGCTCAACCGGCTCGGCCCCGAAGAAACGGAAAAACTGCTGGCGGCAAACAATACGGCACCGCCCCTCACAGCCCGTGTCAATACTTTACGTACAGACAGGGAGAACCTGCTGGCCCGGCTGGCGGCGGAAGGGGTGGAGGCGGAAGCAAGCCGCCTGGCGCCGGAGGCGGTAATTATCAGAAACAGCTCCGGCATCGGCAATCTTGCCGCTTACAGGGAAGGTTTGTTTCAGGTGCAGGGGGAAAGTGCCATCCTTGCCTCCCGTGTGCTGGCGCCCGTTCCCGGCAGCAGAGTTCTGGACATGTGCAGCGCCCCCGGGGGCAAAACCACCCACCTGGCCGCCCTGATGCAGAACAGGGGAGAAATTGTGGCCCTTGATATTTATCCGCACCGCCTGGAACTGGTGCAAGCAAATGCACGCCGCCTGGGGGCGACTGTTATTACCACCGTTCTGCTGGATGGGCGGGAAATCACGCCAAAACGGCACGGATTTTTTGATTATATCCTGTTGGATGCGCCCTGTTCCGGCCTGGGTGTGATCCGGCGCAAGCCGGACATTAAATGGAAGCGCCGGGAAGAGGACCCGGCCGCCCTTGCCGTCCTGCAACAGGAGCTGCTGGAGAGGGCGGCTGCCGTGCTTACCCCCGGCGGGGTGCTGGTATACAGCACCTGCACCAATGAACCGGAGGAAACTACGGAACAGATCGACTCTTTCCTGGCGCTGCACCCGGAGTTTGCCCCGTCAACTTTTACCGTCAGCCTGCCTCCCGCCTGGCAGCGGCAGGAAGTCTGCGGCGGCATTCAGCTTTATCCCCATGTGCACGGTCTGGACGGGTTTTTTATCGCCAGGCTGCAAAAAGCTGCCCGTTAACCCCCGCATTGCATTGGCGGGGTGTTTTTGATATACTTGCGCTGATATCACGGTATGTTTACGGCAGGAGCAAACAGCAAGGATGTGTCCCGTTGTGAGCAAGATTAATCTTTTAACTTTAACTGCCGCTGAAGTAAAAGGATTTTTGGCCCTTTTTGGCGAACCTGCTTTCAGGGCGAATCAGCTGCTGGAATGGATCTGGCGGAAAAACGCCGCCACTTTTGCCGAAATGAGCAACCTGCCGCTTGCTGCGCCGGCGGCTGGCTGATGTGGCGGTGATTGGCGCCTTAAAATTACTGCAGGCCCAGGAAGCCAAAGACCAAACGCTCAAGCTGCTTTTTGCCCTGCAGGACGGGCAGACGGTGGAAACAGTAATTTTACCGTATGACAGCGGCGACAGTGCCTGCCTCTCCACCCAGGTGGGCTGCAAGATGGGATGTGCTTTCTGTGCTTCCGGCATGCCGGGCTTTATCCGCAACCTGGTACAGGAAGAAATTATGGCCCAGCTGCTGGCTGTGCGGCGTATTGAGCAGGCACGGGGGAGACAGCTGAAAAACCTGGTTCTCATGGGAAGCGGTGAACCCCTTGACAACCGGGATGAAGTGTTTGCTTTCCTGCAGGCTGTGGGTGACCCGGAGAGGCTGGGCATGAGCCTGCGCCATGTTACCATTTCCACGGCGGGACTTGTTCCCGGAATCCTGGAGGTGGCGGCCAAAAAACTGCCGCTTAACCTGGCTGTATCGCTCCATGCTGCAGATAATGAATTGCGCAGCCGCCTCATGCCGGTGAACAGAAAATACCCGGTGGAAGAGCTGGTTGCCGCCTGTGATCAATACACGGCACTTACCGGCCGCCGAGTGACCTATGAATATATTCTGCTGGACAAGATTAATGACAGGCCTGAACATGCACGCAGGCTCACAGGGTTGTTGAGGGGGAAGCTGTGCCATGTGAACCTGATCCCTCTCAATCCTGTTGCGGAACTGCCTTACAAACCCAGTCCGCCTGAATGTGTCAAAGCTTTTGCCGCTGTCCTGAAAGAAGCCGGTCTTAATGTTACCATCCGGCGACGGCTGGGCAGTGATATTGCTGCTGCCTGCGGGCAATTGCGCAATTTATTCTGTGGGGATCAAATTGAGGGGTGAAGAGTTTGTTAGCAGCAGGTATCAGCGATCAGGGGAAAATACGGCCCAATAATGAAGACCGTTTTTTAATCCTCGGCGAGAGCCCGTTAATGCTTTTGGCCGTGGCGGACGGCATGGGCGGACATGCCGCAGGTGAAGTGGCCAGTTCTATGGCGCTGGATGTGATTCGCAGTTATCTGGGCAGCCACCGCACGCAAATTTTACAGGCGGCGGCGCAGGGACAGGCATTGCTGCCATTTCTTGAGGAAATGCTGGCGCTGGCCAATGCCACTGTCCTGCAAAGCAGCGGAGAAAACAGCGAATATAACGGGATGGGAACTACCCTGACCATGATTTTGCATGTCCTGGATGTGTCCTGGCTGGCCCATATCGGCGACAGCCGCGCATATCTTTTCCGTGATCAGAACATACGGCAGCTGACGGAAGATCACACCCTGGTCTCACAGCTGGTGAAAAACGGCCAGGTCCGTGCAGAAGAAGCGCCGGACCATCCCCAGCGCAATATTCTGACGCGGGCACTGGGGACGGACAAAGATGCCGGGTTTGATATTTTCCCCCTAACCCTGCGGAAGGGGGACAGGCTGCTTTTGTGCACAGATGGGCTGCACAGCCTTGTCAGCGATGAGGAAATGGCCGGTATTATTGCCGGCAGCGACAGCCGGGAAGAAGCTGTGGAAAAACTGGTGAGTCTGGCAAATGCCAAGGGCGGTACCGATAATATTACCGTGATTTTGGCCCAGAAACTGTAATCCCTGCCCAATGAGGACTCGAGGTGAAGAGATGATAGGGAAAACATTGGGGAACCGCTATCAAATCGTGGAAAAAATCGGAGACGGCGGTACGGCATGCGTTTATAAGGGGAAGGATGACCTGCTTAACCGCCATGTAACCATTAAAGTGCTGCGGCCTGAATATGTGAGCGACCAGGATTTTGTGCGCCGTTTCCGCCGTGAGGCCCAGGCTGCCGCCGGCCTGTCCCACCCCAATATAGTCAGTATTTATGATGTGGGAATGGAAGACGGTATTCATTATATTGTCATGGAGTATGTCCACGGGCAGTCCCTGAAGGCGCTTATTGAAGAGTTGGGACAGCTGCCCGTGAGAATGGCCGTGGAATATGCCGCCCAGATTGCCCTGGCCCTGGGTAATGCA
>DUUE01000193.1 GCA_012841735.1 Bacillota bacterium
CAACGGGACTGGACCCGCGCCGCAGGGAGGCCCTGGCAGAAATCCTGGCACGGTGCAAGGCACAGGGGACGGGCATGGTTGTCATCAGCCATGACAAAAAATTTACGGAAAAACTTGCCGACCGGATCATCACTGTTGGCGGCGGGGGGATAATTGATGGGCACTAAATACGCTCTTGACCCACGGACAAAGCTTTACCTGGTTCTGTGCCTGTCTACGCTGTGTGTGGCAGTGGGCGATCTCAGACTGCTGCTTGCCATTCTGCTTGCCGCTGCGCTTGCCCTGAAAGCTGCCGGAGGCAGCATTACGGCCATGGCCGGAAAACTGAAACAGTTTGTTTTGCTTTTTCTGATCATTGTGGTGGTGCAAAGCATTTTTACCCGGGGAGGGGCAGCCGTACTGCGCCTGGGACAAGTTAACATCATTACCGACATGGGACTTGTGCGCGGAACGCAGACACTGCTGCGTTTTCTGATCGTCCTTATTTCTGCGGCCCTGATGACAACATCCAATCCAAGGGACATTATTCAGGGCATGATCCAGCTGAAAATTCCTCCTGAAATTGCTTTTATGGTGACCATGGCCATTCGCTTCCTGCCGCTTTTGCGGGATGAAGCCATGGACATACTGACTGCCATCCAACTGCGTGGCGTGAATCTGAAAAAGATTCCCCTGCTGCGCCGGCTGAAAATGTACACTTATCTGCTGGCGCCGCTGATAACCAGTGTGCTCCTGAAAGCCGGGGATTTGTCCCTGGCCATGGAAATGAGAGCTTTCCGGGCATATCCCCGGCGGACGAGCCTGCGCACCCTGGTTTTGCAGCGGGCAGATTATGCGGTCATGGCTCTTGTGACAGCCTTTGCCCTGGGCGTGGCTGCCGCCGCCATTTCGCTAAAATAAGGAGAGGAAGAAAAGGTGAAAGTTCTTTCTGTGATCGGCATTACGAAAGCGGGAAAAACCACTGTTGTTGAGGCGCTTATCTCCGGTCTCCGCAAAAGAAATTTTACCGTAGGGTCCGTCAAGGAGATTCATTTTGAAAAGTTTGCCATGGACACGCCGGGAACCAACACGGACAGGCACAGAAAAGCGGGGGCCGATATCGTCACGGCACGCGGCTGTAAAGAAACGGATATCCTTTTTCCCCGCAAGCTCACACTGGAGGAAATCCTGAAATTTTATGACCATGACTATGTTGTCTTGGAAGGGGTGGCGGATACCTGTGCTCCCAAGATTATCTGTGCCCATAGCACTGAAGAGGTGGACGAACGGCTGGACGGAACCGTTTTTGCCGTATCCGGGCGCCTGGCCGCTTCCCGGCAGGAATACAGGGGGCTGCCGGTGATCAATGTCCTGACGGAACCGGAAAAGCTGGTGGATCTGGTGGTGGAGAAAGTGTTTGCCCGCCTGCCCGACTTCCCGGCGGAATGCTGCAGTGCCTGCGGTTGCAGTTGCAGTGAATTGGCGGCAAAAATTCTCAGGCGGGAAGCTTCCCGGGAGTGTTGTGCCCTTGACAAGAGCCGTATTACCCTGCAGGTTGACGGCCGGGAGATACCCATGGTGCCGTTTGTGCAAAACATTTTGTATAATGCGGTGACCGGGGTGGTCAAAGAGTTGGAAGGTTACCGCAAAAACGGGGAAATAACAATTAAGATAAAAGGGAAGTAAATGCATGCTTTCAGCCGAGTTTTGCCGCAGAGAGGGAATTATGTCCTGTGAGCACAAGGCCGATTTGCCAAGCAAAAAAAATAAAGTTTCACTCTACAGGCTGCAGACGGCAGCGGAAGGCGAAAAGCACTGGGTGGTGAAACGCTTTGCCGCTGCTATAAGATGCAAAAAAGAGGCGGAAATCCTGGCTGTCCTGGCGACAGCGGGCGTGGCTGTTCCCAGGCTTATTTTTGCTGCAGATAATTATCTTATCCTGGAGTATATTCCAGGCAGGACACTGCTTGCGTGGCTTGAAGAAACGGAAGGGATGAAGGAAGGACAACAGCAGACTGACCACGAGCCGGTGGCGGAACAACTCTCTGACTGGCTTGTTTCCTGTTATGCCGCCCTGGAGCAGGTATACGGTGAACCCCATATATTGTGGGACGTACAGTTGCGCAATTTTCTGCTGGCAGACAGACTATACGGGCTGGACTTTGAAGAATGTAAAAGAGGAAGACCGGAAACAGACATCGGTCGTTTGTTTGCTTTTATCCTGACATATCATCCGCCTTTTACCGCCTGCAAATTTGACTTTGTGGCTGCCCTGCGCGCTTCCCTTGTACCACGCCTGCCGCTTTCCTGGCAGCTGGTGGCAGACGAGGCGGACAGGGAATTTACACGCATGCAAAAAAGGCGCCCGCATTTCCGGCTGCCCGGTGAAAGCGGCTGCTTGGTGGAACAGGTGCGGCGTTTGTTGTACTGAAGAGGTGCCCGGCCCGTGCACTTTTTTATGCGGTTTTACAATATGCCTGCCAAGGGAAACTCCTGTTTCCTGCCTGATATTCTTAGAAACGGCGCCGCTACGCAGGGGAAATTGCAAACTTGAGCAAAACAGTTTATGATAATGCAGTGAAAGCTTTTCTTTGCCGCAAAGCAAAAAACAGCAGCAAAGTCGGGGTGGTTTTATGGACGGTTTGGCAGGAGAAGGGTGCGAAATTCCGGTCCAGGTGAAAGAAAGAAAGTCACTTGCTGAAATAGAAAAAAGCCTGGTAACAAAATTCAGGCGCTCCATCTGGAGTAAGTTTACCAGAGCTGTCCGGAACTTTTGGCTGGTGCAGCCGGGGGACAAAATTGCGGTGGCCGTTTCCGGCGGCAAGGACAGTATGCTGATGGCCAAGCTTTTTCAGGAACTTAAGCGCCACAAACAATTCGCTTTTGATCTGGAATTTATTGCCATGGACCCCGGGTACCATCCGCAGATCCGCAAGTTGCTTGTGGAAAACTGCAACTATTTGCAGATTCCTATCCGCCTTTTTCGTTCCGAGATTTTCCGCATTGCGGAAAAAATAGCCGGGGAATATCCCTGCTATATGTGTGCCAGGATGCGCCGGGGAGCGCTGTATGCCAAGGCCCAGGAACTGGGCTGCAACAAGCTGGCGCTTGGGCATCATTTTGATGATGTAATTGAAACCATAATGCTCAATATTCTTTGTGCCGGCACCTTTAAAACCATGCTGCCAAAACTGAAGGCGCAGCATTTCCCCGGGATGGAACTGATCCGGCCGCTGTATTACATAGACGAAGAGGCTATCATCCGCTACACTGAGTACAGCGGCATCTGCCCCCTTAATTGTGCCTGCATGGTGGCGGCCAAGAAAACAGGCAACAAACGCTACGAGGTAAAAAAATTGATCAAGGAATTGGAGGGAGATTTTCAGCAGGTGCGAAAATCCATTTTCCGCGCAGCCGAAAATGTCCATCTTGATGCCGTTTTGGCCTGGAAAGCAAAAGGCGTCAGGCATCACTAC
>DUUE01000159.1 GCA_012841735.1 Bacillota bacterium
ACGGTGATTCCGTGGTCAGGCAGGGAGACAGGGTAATTGTCTTTACCCTGGAAAACCATATGGAGAGCGTGAAAAAACTGTTTGGGACCAAAGGAGGCAGTAAGCCGGTTTATGAACCTCATTATGGTCGTTAGAGTTTTGGGAATCCTGCTTTTGTGTGACGCGGCAGCCATGCTGCCTGCCATTCCCATCGCCCGGGTATACGGTGAGGATACCATCCCCGCTTTTTTGCTTTCCGTCCTCATCACAGCCGTGACAGGCATCCTGTTATGCCTGCCGCGGGTAAGGGATAATGTTATCCGTTACAAAGAAGGTTTTGCCATTGTCACTTTCGGCTGGTTGCTTGTTTCCGCGGCAGGAGCACTGCCTTTTTTATTTACCGGCGTCCTGCCATCTTTTGTGGATGCTTTTTTTGAGTCGGTATCGGGCTTTTCCACTACCGGTGCCACAGTGATTACCAATGTGGAAATAGTGCCATACAGCCTTTTATTCTGGCGTTCCTTAACCCACTGGCTGGGCGGCATGGGTATCCTGGTTTTGGCTTTGGCTGTGCTGCCTGCGTTGGGTATCGGCACTTTCCAAATTTTAAAGGCAGAAAGTCCCGGCCCCGTTTCCGCCAAACTGACCCCCCGGGTCAGCGGTACCGCCAAAATTCTTTACTCCACATATTTGGTCATTACACTTGTCCAGATCATGCTGCTTAAGGCCGGGGGCATGCCGTGGTTTGACAGTGTGGTCAACAGTTTTGCCACCCTGGGCACGGGCGGCTATGCCATAAAAAATGCCAGCATCGGCGCATACAATAATGTATACTTTGAAATAGTCATCGCCGTCTTTATGATACTTGCCGGTGTAAACTTTTCCCTGTATTACCTGGCTGTGCGGAAAAAAAGCTTAAGTGATTTTTTCCATGACACGGAATTTCGCATCTATCTTATTATCATTATCGCCTATATTCTGCTAATAACCCTGAATATCTACGGACACAATTACAGCTCCCTGGCGGAAAGCCTGCGGCATGCCTCCTTTCAGGTGGCCTCCATTATTACCACCACCGGTTTTGCCACCACAAATTTTGACCGGTGGCCCGACTTCAGCCGCGCTCTTTTGCTGACTTTGATGTTTATCGGCGCCTGTGCCGGTTCCACCGGGGGCGGGATGAAAGTAATACGCATTTATCTGCTCTTTAAATATATCCGGCGGGAGGTTAACAGCCTTATTCATCCCCGGGCGGTGAAAGCCATTAAAGTAAATAACATCCCCATGCAGGAAAGCGTCCTGACCAATGTGGCGGGATTTTTCGTTTTATACTTTATTATTTTTGTCATTGCCACACTGCTTATGTTGACGCAAAAATATGACATGATCACTTCATTTTCCGCCGTTGCCGCCTCTCTCGGCAATATAGGGCCGGGTCTGGGACTGGTGGGGCCCAGCACAACTTTTGCCGGTCTCACCGCCTTCAGCAAAATACTGCTGTCTTTCTGCATGATCCTGGGCCGTCTGGAAATTTATACTGTGATCGCCCTGCTGTTCCCGCAAACCTGGAAACGCTGAAAACACCGGTGATGCCGGTGTTTTTTGCC
>DUUE01000459.1 GCA_012841735.1 Bacillota bacterium
GCCATGCAGGAGGAGGGGTTCCTTCCCTGCGAAAAAATCGACATGTATGTTGAATTCCCGGGCATATTGTAACAGTTTTTCACCCGGCCACTCCCTTGTGCAGTCATGGAGCCAGGCAGCTATCCGGGCTTTTTGTCTGTCAACCTGCAGCGTTTTTGCCATGGCTTCTGCTGTATCCGCAGTCCCGCGGCAATGGGCAAAGAGCCGGGGAGAAAGGAGTTTTGCCAGTTTCTTGGTGATTTGTGTTTCATCCATATTACCACCGTTTCTCCTTTTCGCCAAAAAGGCAGGCTTTTCCTGCTTCTGCCTCCCGGGCAGCAGGAAAACCTGCCTTCCTTTTCAGTAAAAATTATGATTGAAAAAGCAGCGGGAAATACTCCGCCAGATGCACAGGAGCACATGGCATCTTCAGGAAGGACGGGGCTTTGCTTCATTAACAACAAGCTTTCTGCCTTCCAGCTCACTGCCGTTCAGTTCAATAATTTTTTCCGCATCCTGATCTTCAACTTCCAGAAAACCGTACCCGCGCGAACGGCCGGTTGCACGCTCTGTAATGATCCGGGCACTGATGATTTCACCGTGTTCGCTGAAATATTCTTTCAACTGCTCTTCCGTTGTGGACCAGGGAATGTTGCCAACATAAATGGTTTTTGTCATGCCCGTGTTCACCTCACTTTCAGGTCCTGCTCATAGTATCTGAAGAAGCGGCACTTTTATACTTTTACTTTGCATTCCGGTAAAGGCCGTTTTTTAAAATATATTCATTTACCGAATCCGGCGTCAGGTATTTAATCGGCTTGCCGGCCGCAACACGCTGACGGATGAGCGTGGAAGAAATCTGCATGGCAGGTATCTCCAATACAGAAATATTATCCATGATTTCCGGGCAGGCTTTGCCAATGGTGTCTTTCAGTTTGTGCAGGCTGTATCCGGGTCGCGTGGCGGCAATAAAATGGCAGATTGAAAGCAGTTCCCGGTAGTCTTTCCAGGTGGGGATTTCCATTATTGCATCTGCACCGGTAATAAAAAACAGTTTAACCTGCGGGCCGTAGTAATCCTTAAAATAGCGAATTGTGTCGATAGTAAAACTGAAGCCTTGAGGCCGGTCAATTTCCACCCGTGAAACAAGAAAATGAGGGTTATTAATTGTCGCCAGCACCGTCATCAGGTAGCGGTGTTCAGGTTCAGTCACATCTCTGTCCGCTTTGTGCGGCGGGTATCCTGTCGGTACAAAAATAATCTTGTCCAGATTGTACTGAATGCGTACTTCCTCGACAATCACCAAATGTCCCAGGTGAATCGGGTCAAATGTGCCGCCTACAATACCTATGGCTTGTCCCTCTCCCTGCTGCAGCAATTGCATGCTCATAATATCCACCCCGTATCAATCATCTTCTTCCTCCTGCCAAAAGGTAAATTCCAGATCACGTATTTTTACTGTGTCTCCGCTTTGCGCCCCGGCTGCTTTCAATGCATCTTCGTGTCCCCAGAGACGAAAAAGCCGCTGAAAGCGCCTGGCTGCTTCCTCATTGTTAAAATCGGTCATGGCCGCCAGTTTCTCCAGGCGGGCACCGCGCAGCACAAAGGCGCCCTCCTCCCGGGTAATGGTGACCTGCTCTGCTTCCGCCTCCCCGGAGGTAA
Source organism: Bacillota bacterium (assembly GCA_012841735.1). Taxonomy (GTDB): domain Bacteria; phylum Bacillota; class Dethiobacteria; order Dethiobacterales; family Dethiobacteraceae; genus DUUE01. Next base: position 1,642 of record DUUE01000459.1, read on the forward strand.
AGAGAACCGGCTCTTCAGCCAAAGGCGGTGTCTGCGGCACCTCGGACAACAGGTGTGCCGTCTGCAGCAGCACTTCTTTTATCCCTTCCCCGGTTACGGCGGAGATGGCATATACTTTGTCCTCTCCCAGTTCTTCCCGGAGCAGCCGCAGCCCTTCGTCCGCCTGCGGCAAATCAATTTTATTGGCCACTACCACCTGGGGCAGGTTGGCAAGCCTTTTGTCGTACAGGCTCAACTCTGCATTAATTTGGTGATAATCCGCCACCGGATCGCGGCCGTCTACGGCGGCCGCATCAATCAGATGGATCAGAACCCGTGTCCGCTCAATATGGCGGAGGAAATCGTGTCCCAGTCCGACGCCGGCATGGGCACCTGTAATCAGCCCGGGGATGTCGGCAATAACAAAAGGTTCCACATCTGGAAAGTCCACTACTCCCAGGTTCGGGGAGAGTGTGGTAAAGGGATAATCCGCCACTTTGGGACGTGCGGACGTCACATGGGACAAAAAGGTGGATTTGCCCGCATTGGGAAAACCGACCAGCCCCACATCGGCAATCACTTTTAATTCGAGCAACACCCAGCGTTCCTCACCGGGTTCTCCCTTTTCCGCAAATCGTGGCGCTTTTTCCGTGGCGCTGACAAAACGGGCATTGCCCCGTCCGCCGCGGCCGCCTTTGGCCGCCACAAAGCGTTGCCCTTCCCGGGTCAGGTCGGCTAAAAGTTCATTTGTCTCTGCATCCCTGATTTGCGTGCCGGGCGGTACTTTTACGATTTTGTCCCTGGCACTGCGGCCGTGCTTGTTGCCGCCCTGGCCGTGTTCACCGCGGTCGGCACGGATATGACGCTGGTAGCGGAAATCCAGTAGTGTGCGCAGATTTGGGTCCACTTCAATAATAACACTGCCCCCGCGGCCGCCGTCCCCGCCGGCAGGTCCGCCCAGCGGCACATACTTTTCCCTGCGGAACGCCACAATACCGTTGCCTCCGTCACCGCCCCGGACAAAAATCTTTGCGCGGTCCACAAACATTATTTACCACCCCTACAACTGCTGTCTGCATTATTGTGCGCCCTCCACTTTGTCCTTATCCAAATGCAGGGAAAACTCGTCACCGTCCTGTGTGAAGACAACATCCAAACCGTTTTCCGCTGCCACTGTGGCGGCCTGTCGCCACAGTGCGCGGGTGTTTGCTTCATCCACCAGGGTCAGGGTGAGCATGGGGCGCTGCCCACCGCTGACAGAGACGTGCAAAATGCCGTCCGGAAACCGGCCCAGGGAAGACTGTATGTGTTGCAGTGTCACCTGCAGTGCGGCCAGGACGGCAGGCTTCAACAGCGGAAGTGTCCCGTCTACCCGGAGAATATATGTACCCTTATAATCCTGTAATAAATAATCATGCACTGCCAGGGCAAAACGCGGGTCTCCACAAGCAATCAGGCGGCCGAACTGCTGGACTTCCACACTGGCTTGCTGGATAAAGGCAAGAAGCCTGTCTGTTTTCTGCAATTGGGCAAGACCGCCGATAACCTGCAGAATATTCAGGAATTCGTGACGGTAATACTGCAGAAGTTTCTCCATGGCTTCATTGAGCTCTTTCATAACCTCTCCCTCAACTGCCCTTAATTCTCTTTTTACAGGCAAACCGGCAAAACGCCGTGTTACAGGAAACGACAAAAAAGTTCCGCCCCTTGCCGCCACACTGCAGGCGGAAGCAAAAAACCGGAGGAATACTCCGGTTTATCAGATCATACCTAGACAGCTTTGCCGTTGGCATAAACGCTGACCTGCTTTTTATCCCGGCCTTTGCGCTCAAAGGAAACCACGCCGTCGATCAAAGCGTAGAGAGTATCATCTTTGCCTCTGCCCACATTGTTTCCGGGGTGGATCTTGGTGCCGCGCTGGCGAACCAGAATGCTGCCGGCAGACACGGTTTGGCCGGCTGTCCGTTTCACACCCAGGTATTTAGGATTACTGTCACGTCCGTTGCGGGAACTTCCCACACCTTTTTTATGGGCAAACAACTGTAAATTCATGAACATCGGGGCTCACCTCCTATTCTTCGCTCACTTGCACAAATCCCGGGTAGCTCCGGTTAATTTCATCCAGACCGACCAGCATACTCTCGCCCAGCAACGTTACCTGCTCCTGCAAGGCGGGAGTAAGATCCGCCGGGACGGACATGCTGAAATGCCCGTCACTGATATCCGCTTCCACGTCCAGCTGTAAGAGGCGCTGCAGGCTGAAGAAGAATGTCTGTACCAGTGCGGAAACAGCGGCACAAATAATATCTTCTCCCTTCGGCGCGCAGCCGGCATGGCCGTCGGCACTGAGCTGTGCGATGTGGCCGTTCCGCCTGGTGACACGGATGCGGATCACCGGTTACGCCTCAATCTTTTCAATCAGTACCCGGGTGTAAGGCTGGCGGTGCCCCTGCTTACGCCGGTAATTCTTTTTCGCCTTATATTTGAAGACAACAATTTTCTTGCCTTTGCCGTGGTCCAGCACTTTGCCGTGGACAACGGCTCCTTCAAGATAAGGCTTCCCGACATGCAGCTTGTCATCTTTTTTTACCGCCAAAACACGGTTAAAGCTTACAGCTGCACCGTTTTCCTCCGGCAGCAGTTCCACGTCAAGGACAGTTCCTTCCTCGACACGGTACTGTTTGCCGCCGGTTTCAATAATTGCGTACATGAAAATCTGTCACCTTCCTATCCAGACTCACCGGACAAGGTACCGCTGCGGTTTTATTACCTTGCCCGTGTGGTTGCGATGGCCGCTTCAATATTCTAGCACAAAGTCTGACGCTTTGTCAATTCATACAATTTTGGCGCGGGCAAAGGTTTTGGTAACCTCCTGTATTTCGACAGTCACCGTTTCCCCCACATAGGCGCCACCCGACTGGACGTCAATCACAAAACCGCTGATGCGGGCAATGCCGTCGTAAGGGTTGTTGGCATGGGGCTCTTCCACTTTGACGCGGTGTTTTTCCCCGACAGCCACCGGATAGGCCAAAAGCTGCACTTCTTCCAGGGGACCGAAAGCAATGATGCGGTATTTTTCCACATGCATGTTTTCATTGCCACGGATAAAAATGGTTTTGCCCGTTTCTTCTTCCAGTTTGCGCAAATGGGAACCGCCGGGCCCGATAATCAGGCCAGCCACGCTCTGATGGAGTTCCACCAGCACAGCCTCGGCGTCCAGGCCGTCCAAAAAGCTGCGCAGCTGTCTTTCCGTGCGGGCGCTCACCACATCAGCCGCCAGCACTTTGCCGCGGCCGTGGCAGTAGGGGCAAACCTGCTGCAGCGTTGCATCCAGCCCCTGGCGGGCTTTTTTCCTGGTCATCTCCACCAGCCCCAGGCCGGTCAGCCCCAAGACATGCGTTTTTGTCCTGTCCAGCTTACTTCTCTCAACTAAAGCAGACAGTACCCGCTGCCCGTGCTCCTCATTTTCCATATCGATAAAATCAATAATGATAATACCGCCAATATCACGCAAACGTATCTGGCGCATTATTTCCACTGCCGCTTCCAGGTTTGTTTTCAGTACCGTATCGGCCAGGTTTGTTTTGCCTGTGTATTTCCCCGTGTTTACGTCTATAACTGTCAGTGCTTCCGTATGGTCAAAAACAAGATAACCGCCGCACTCCAGCCACACAGTCCGTGAGAGGGCACGCTCAATTTCCGCTTCAATGCCGTAGAAATCAAAAATGGGAGTTTTTTTGCGGTAATATTCCACCCTGCCTTTCAGTGAAGGCTGGATGACATCCAGGGTTTCCTGTATTTTTTCATATTCATAGCGGGTATCGACAACCAGCCTGTTTATCTCTTCCGTAAACAGGTCCCGGATAATACGGTAAATCAGGTCCAGGTCCTGATATACAAGGCAGGGTGCGGGATGCTTCCGGTAGCGTGCCTGCACACGTTCCCAGAGCGGCAGCAGAAAATGCAAATCCTGCTGCAATACCGGCAGGTCCACTCCCTCCGACACGGTACGGACGATCAGGCCCATGCCGGGCGGACGCAGTGCGGAAACAATCTGCCGCAAGCGTTCCCGTTCTTCCGCATCTTCAATGCGCCGGGAAACACCGGTATAATCGGCCGTAGGCATCAGCACCAGATGCCGCCCGGGGATGGTTATCTGGCGGGTCAGCCTGGCGCCTTTACTGCCAAAGGGCTCCTTGATGACCTGTACCATAATCTCCTCACCGGGGCGCAGCAACTGCTCAATAGACTTTTTCCCCCTGCTGTCGCCGTTGCCGGCAGAGGGGAGATAAGCGTCATCCACATATAAAAAAGCATTGCGTTCCAGCCCGATGTCCACAAAGGCAGCCTGCATTCCCGGCAGAACATTGGCCACCACGCCTTTATAAATATTACCCACCACCCGCTGGTGGACAGGACGCTCCAGGTAGATTTCCACCAGTTTGTCGTTTTCCAGCACGGCAACGCGGGTTTGCTTATTATCACAGTTGATAATAATCTTTTTCTGCATTAAGAGACACCTCTTTTTCTTTCAGCAAGACAGCCATGGGCGCCTGCAGAAACGCCCCCGCGGCAAGCAGAATCTCGTCACGCTGCAGCCCGTCTCCCGCCAGTGCCAACAACTCCAGTACTTCCCGCGGTTTGGCTCCCCCGTCTGCTCCCGCCGCCAACAGCATTGTCAGCC
>DUUE01000366.1 GCA_012841735.1 Bacillota bacterium
AACATATATAAAGAATATTTATATTTATTTTAGGGAAGGATTTATCCAGATAAGGAGGTGTTTGTTTGCCGGACAGTGAGTGATGGCTGTGTGGACCGCGTGAACGTATTAATTAAAAAGGGAGGGGAAAAGATGTACGGAGGTAAAAGATCGTTACTGAAGGCACTTACAGTATTGCTTGTTGTTTTCCTGGCCGTGCTGCTCGTCATGTCAGGCTGCGGCGGAAAAAATGAGCCGGTGAATAATAATAATAACAACAGCAGCAGTAATAATGACAATAACGAAGAGCCGGTTGCTGAAGGTCCCAGGCAGGGGGGAGAGGCAAGATTCTTTTATGATCAGGATCCCACCACCTTTTTAGTGGGGACGCTGTCTAATCCAAGCGGCATGGCGGGTTATATTTCCCCCGGGTTAATCCGCCTGGATGTTGACCGCAATCCACACCCGTACGCAGCAAAGAGTTGGGACATCTCCGAAGACTCCCGGACAATTACTTTCCATCTGAGGGATGACATCAGGTTCACGGACGGAGTACCCCTTACTTCGGCCGACGTCAAATGGACTTTCGAGGAGATTTCCGCCAAGCACAGTGCGCAGATGACACCCGTCTTTAAACAGGTTACTTCCATTGAAACTCCTGACGATTACACAATTACCCTGAACTTTGACCAGCCCTACGGGCCGTTGTTCGTTCTCTTATGTACCCCCTATTTCGGTATCCATCCCAAGCACAGGCTTGAAGGGAAAGACCTGCTGACAGACCCGGAAGCCATGCTGGATGCAGTCGGCTGGGGCCCCTTTAAGTTGGGCGAATGGAAACGCGGCGAGTATATTATCCTGGAAAGAAACGAGGATTACTTCGAGGAGGGCAAACCTTATTTAGACAGGATTATCTTCAGGATGATCCCCGATGCGACAGCCCAGTTGTATGCCTTTGAAAACCAGGAGATAGACTCCATGGGTGAACTGGGAGCCGGTGCCATCCTGGAGCATATCCCCAGGCTGAGAGAACTCCCCTGGGTAGGTTACAGGGAGGGACTGGCGGACCCGGCCGGGTTTGACCTTTTCTTTAACCTGAAAAATGATAAGTTGTCAAAATTTGAAGTGCGCGCGGCCATCTGCCATGCCATTGACCGGGAAATGATCAACGATATCGTCTGGATGGGCATGGGCATACCGGCAGTCAGCCATTTCTCCCCGGAATTCGGTGGTTTCTACAACCCCAATGTGAACCTGATGAAAAAGTATGAATACAACACCCAGAAGGCGGAAGAAATGCTTGACGCCGCCGGTTATCCGAGGGGAAGCGACGGTACCAGGTTTGAGTTGCGGCTGATCACCTCCAACACCAACCAGTACCTGAAAAATGCACAGGAAATTGTTATTGACCAGCTGAGGGCTGTAGGCATTAAAGTGATACCCGAGAATTATGATGTCACCGGTATTACACAACGGGTATACGAAAGCCATGATTTTGACATGAAAATATGGCACTCCACCCAGGGTGCGGACCCCATTATCGGTGTGGAGCGCTGGTGTCTGAGCGACTACTACGGTTCCGGACGCTTTGCCCAGAACCCAACGGGTTATGCCAACAAGAAAGTGGATGAGCTGTTCTGGACAGCCAAAACCAGTGCGGTAGTTGAAGAACGGACTGCGGCTTTCCACGAGATCCAGGAGATCCTGGCGGAAGAAATGCCTTACCTGCCGCTCAACAACCCGCCGTCCATTGGCTTGTACAATAACCGCCTGAAGGATTACGGCACGTATCTTACCCATTTCATCCAGGATGTCTGGGTAGAGCAATAACAGGTAGCGAACGGCTGGAGGCTGCTTGCATTTCTTGCAAGAAGCCTCCGGCTCTTGCTGTGGTGACGAACAAAATGCGTAATTGCCTCCGGTGAGGCCGATTATGCAGAATGTCCGGGTAAAGGAATAAGCTGCAGGAGCGGCCCTGCCGCCATGGTAGTTACGTTAATCACAAGCATGCAAAAAAGGCGTGGTAGGTAGCGAACGGCTGGGGGCTGTTTTCATTATCTTGCAAAGCACCTCCGGCTGTTACTCTTTTAGCAGGATAATATCATTTCATGTGCTGCCGGGCGGGGAAGCCCCAGGCGCAGGAAGCCTTTCAAGGTGTCATATCGGGCGGCTTCGACAATAACCCCTATTCATTTTCCTAATAGTAGCTATATGAAAGTTAAATTGAACAGGACATAAATATTTGATATTTATGAGTTAATGATATTAATTTAATGAATTATTAATATAAATTTTTCCTACACGCGTAGCGCCTGGTCTGCCCTGTCCCATATATTTCTGCTTCCTGCCAGCTCCAAAATACTATAATATATAACTTAGGAGGAGAACTCTATGACATTGAATGTGGGTTTTATCGGTGTAGGCAACATCGGCATGGTAATGGCCAAAAGTATTCTCCAGGCGGGCATTCCTTTGGCAGCATACGACATCAATGAGCAGGCGGTTGCCGAAATCAAAGCGGCCGGCGCCCGAACCATGAAGTCATGCCGGGAGGTCATGGAAGCAAGCGATGCTGTTATTACCATGGTGCGGGACATTCCTCAGACGGAAGAAGTTGTTTTCGGGAAAGACGGTCTCTGGGAAGGAGCGAAAGAAGGCAGCATCATTGTCCTGGCCAGCACCATTGGTGTGGACTACCCCAGGGAAGTGTACGAAAAAGCCAAAGCAAAAGGCGTCAAAGTTTTGGACATGGGAGTAACAAAAAATATTCCCAGCAATGAAATCGGACAGTTTACGCTGATGGTGAGCGGTGACGATGACGCGATAGACAAGTGCTGGCCCGCTTTTGCCGCCATGGGCAGAAAAGTATTCCGGGTCGGTGAGATTGGCAATGCGCAGGCGTACAAGCTGGTAAATAACATGTTGGCTTTCAACCTGGGCACCTTGCTGCATGAATGCCTCAACGTGGGACTCAAAGCAGGCCTGGATATGAAGATGATGCTGGATGTTATGCAGGAAGGT
>DUUE01000187.1 GCA_012841735.1 Bacillota bacterium
GCAGACAGGACAAAGCCCCCTGCATGTTTCCTTGCATAAAGGCTTAAACGGCAGGGCGGTCAGGAAGAGTTCACCGATCACTTCTGTGAAGTCAATTTCCGTTTCTTGCTCCAGGGGGATTTCATCCTCAAATTCTTCACAAAAGGCCGATGAAAATTTTTGCAAACAGCGGCTGCACGTCATTTTTACCATTGTGCGCAAAGTACCCCTGGCCATGATTTTCCCTTCGCAGTACTCTGCCTCCAAGTCCACTGCAAGCGGTGCGAGCAGTTCCGCTTCTCCATCCGCCTGCAACTTCCCGGGAGCATTGGTAAAACTATAAGTAAACGTTCGGCCGGGCGCGTTTTTTAACGCGGCTACATCTATTTTCATCGGGAAAATACGCACCTCGCTTGCGCTAAAACTTATTATATAGAGGATTAAGTTTATTGTCAACAATTTACGTTTTTACAGGTTTCCCGGCCAAAGCAGCAGTTTTCACCGTTTTTCCAGGCTGTAAAGAAAATGCAGTGCATCATCCAGTGTCCCCACCGGGACCAGAGTAATGCTGCGCACTGCCGTTTGCGCCTCTTCATAATTTTCCAGGGGAACAAGGAAATATTCCGCCCCCTGCTCTTCAGCCGCTCTCACTTTCTGGCGAACACCGCCTATAGGTCCTATCTTTTCCTCCAAATTGATCGTCCCTGTTCCGGCAATTTTTTGGCCGCCTGTCAAATCCCGCGGGTCGAGCTGGTTCAAAATTTCCAGGACGAACATTAGCCCGGCGGAAGGACCGGAAATTTTCCCCACTTCTATGTCAATCTTCAGCGGCAGGACAGGTTGCCAGTTTAATGTCCTGATCAGGACGCGAATGGCCGCTTTTTCGGGCAATTCCGTGTGGGTGGTGGTGGCAACAGTCACTTCCCTGCTTTCCCCGTTACGTTTAACTTCCAGGCGAACGGTATCCCCCACCGGCCTGGACTGGACTATGTCCATTAATTCATCTGTCAGGTAAACAGTTCTTCCGTCAACGGCAGTAATGATATCGCCGGGGAAAAGGAGACCTTTTGCCGGGCTGTTTTGCTCCACCTGCACCACTTCCACGCCGTCGCTTGTGAGCGGCACCTCATAACCCAATTTGCGCAGGGCGATAACTTTGGCCAGGTTTTGGCTTTCTTCCATCCATCGCACCATCAGTTTCCTGTAGTCCTTGGGATCAATGCCCGGGGGAATTACACTGCTTTTTGGCCGTACATCCACAATGGGATCAACAAGGCCGTAAAGCAGCAGCATGGGGGAGGCATACTGCTGTGTAACGGTAACCAAATAAAATGAGCCTGCGTCTGTACCCGCTTTCTGTTCCGCTTTGACAATGCGGGACAAATCTTCCGCCGACCCCGGGCGAACAATTAAATACCCGGTACGGAGAAAAAGCAATGCCGCCCCCAGGGCAACAACGGCAATGGCTTTAAGTAACTTGCGCATAATGTTCCTTTCCGCAAAGTAGTTTCCTGATGTGCGGCAGTTCTTTCCTGGCCGCTTCTTCTCCGGCCCGTATCGCTTCCGCAGCCCGGTGGAAATGCCCCGGCGCAATCTCCTGCAGTTGGGGCCGGATAACCACATCCGCCTCATCCAGCGTATAGCGGCATAAATCACGCTGCAAGATATCCAGGCTCTGGCTGATCACATCGAGCAGGTGCTGCGGCTTCTGATTTGTCAGGTAAATGCCCACATCTACGGCAATAACTACGTCCGCACCCATTGACCGCGCCGTCGGAGCAGGGACACGCTCCACAACAGAACCGTCAACAAGCACCACTTCTCCGTCTGTAACCGGCCGGAAAACACCCGGTATGGCGGCGGATGCCCTGACGGCACGCGCCACTGTACCTTCCCGGATGACAACTTTTTCCCCGCTGCACAAATCACAGGCAACGGCGGCGAAATTTCTCTCCAGTTCCTGAAAGGTTTTGCGGCGGGTGAGCAACAGCAGCAACTGCTCCAGCCTGTCACCGGCTACAAGTCCCATCCGGGGAAAAGTCCAGTCCATCCAGAGATTGCGCCTGGAGTTGGTGGCAAGACGTTCCAGCACAGACAAGGGTACTCCGGCACAGTAAACAGCCCCGATTACGGCACCCATACTGCTGCCCGCCACAATCCCGGCGCTGATGCCCGCTTCTTCCAGGACCTTCAGCACCCCGATATGGGCGAACCCGCGGGCGGAGCCGCCGCCCAGCGCCAATCCAACTTTTTTTCTCTCCTGCAAGTGCCAACACCCCGGACCTGCATACTCCCGCAGTTTTAACTATATATATTACTATTCGCCAAATAATTATACCGTGGGAGGAGCCATGAACACCAGGCACTTATTTTCGCGTCCCCTGAAAATTTATCTCCCCGCAGCAATAGCGGTTGCCCTTACAGTTTCCATGGTGTTATATCCGGAGGAGGCATATGCATCTGCAGTCAAGGGACTGACAATCTGGTGGAATATTGTTTTCCCGGCCCTGTTGCCTTTTTTCATTGGTTCGGAAATACTCATGGGTTTGGGTGTGGTCCATTTTCTCGGTGTGCTGCTGGAGCCGTTCATGCGACCCCTTTTTAATGTCCCCGGAGTCGGTTCTTTTGTCCTGGCCATGGGGCTGGCTTCCGGATTTCCCATCGGCGCCATCCTGACGGCGCGCCTCCGCCGGGACGGACTGCTAAGTAAAGTTGAGGGCGAACGCCTGATGTGCTTTACCAATACGGCGGATCCGCTTTTTATGTTCGGTGCAGTGGCTGTGGGTATGATGGACCGTCCGGAGGTAGGTGCTTTGATTGCAGCAGCCCATTATCTTTCCAGTGTGTCCACCGGCTTTTTTCTGCGTTTTTACGGCAGAAACAGGCCGATTACCGTGGAAAGAAATAATTACGGCAATATTCTGGGCCGCGCATTGCAGGCGCTGGCTGCCGCCAGGCAGAAAGACGGCCGCCCCCTTGGACAGTTGATGGGGGATGCCATCCGCAATTCCATTAACAGCCTGCTTTTGGTTGGCGGGTTCATTATTCTTTTTTCCGTTTTGATCCGCATCCTGACAATAGCAGGTGTTGTAGGTATGCTGGGTAAAGGACTGATGGCGATCCTGGGTCCCCTCGGCCTGGACGGCAGTATTGTCCCCGCCATTGTCAGCGGTTTTTTTGAAATTGACCTGGGCTGTGAACTGGCGGGCCAGGCAGCAGCCCCCCTCATGCAGCAAGTGATGGTAGTGGGAGGCATTATTGCCTGGAGCGGC
>DUUE01000106.1 GCA_012841735.1 Bacillota bacterium
AAGCACAAAGCACGGCTGCAAAAGCGGCCGAGGAAGAGGAAGATAATCCCTTCTTTTTACACGCCCGGCGCCTGCTAACAGAAAAAAAACGCCTGGAACTGGAAATCAACAAAAAAGACGCTTCCCTGGCACAATTGCAGCGGATGTTGGAAATGTCACAGGAAAATGTAAGAAAACAGTCACGGCTTTTAAATGACAGACTGGAGGAGATCCAGGCAAAAATGGGGGAACTGCGGCAGAAAAACAGCCGACTGGAGGCAAAAATCCAGGAACTGCAAGACTGTCCCGACCGGCTGCAGCAGGCGGAAAAAGCTTTACAAAAGGCGGAAAAAATCATCGCAGACTACAAGCAACAGGTGACAGAGCTGCAGAATGAACTTACCCTCGCCAACCGGCGGGAAAAAGATTATCTGCGGCAGCTCGGCAAGCTGCAGGCGGAAATAGATGCAAAAAAAGGGCTATGGGAATCGTTTGCCGGCTTGTTCCAGAAAAAGCCATCTGTTAAAAAATAGTTAAGCTTCTGTGATAAAGGCTTAGAAAAAAAAGTGAGCTTTTCCTGGCAAGGCTGACGGCAGGGAATCCTTGCTTTTTCTGTTTGACCTTTGGACAAGCAGCTGGTAGGCTGAAAATGCCGATAAAAAACCGGAGGTTGGATAATGACAAAAACATACCTTTCTCTGACAGCAGTTTTGCTTGCCGTTTTCTTCTTTGCAGGACAAGCCCTTGCGGCTACCGCTATTCCCCGTTGGCCCGAGCCGGCATGGTTTGCCCAGTTCGCCTCCCGGCCTCCCGTTCAGGAGGAAAAACCCGCAGAAAAACCGGAAGAAGCGGCCGCGCAGGCGGAATTGACAGCAGCGGAACAGCATGTTTATACCGCCATCAATCAGGAGCGGATCAAACGCGGTCTTGCCCCCCTTGCCATTCATCCGGAATTGACACGGCTGGCCAGGTTGAAAAGCAAGGATATGGCGGAGAATAATTATTTTGCCCACCGTTCACCTACATATGGCAGTGCATACGATATGATGCGCCGGGAAGACATTCGCTACAGCTATGCCGGAGAAAACCTGGCCAAAACAACTTCAGCTGCCAACGCGATTTCTCTCTTCCTTAATAGCGGCGCACACCGCAGTACTCTGCTGAATCCGAAGTTTAACCGTACCGGTGTGGGTATTTACCAGCTGGGCCGCCAGGTTTATGTTACACAATTATTTATAGGCAGCCGCTAAATGATGCGCACGGACAGACCCCGTGCGCATTCTTTTTTCACCCCTCTCTTTTACGGTTCATACACTATACCAGAAAGGGGTGAGAACATGAAAATACTGCATATAAACCGTTTTTTTTATTCCGGACAGACAACTCATGTTTTTAGTCTGGTGCGGGAACAGCAAAGGCAAGGTTTTGCCGCCCGCCTGATTATGGATGGCAACCCCTCCTACCATGCCTTAAAAATATATCGGAAGACAATAGATGAGCTGGGAGCAAAAATTTATAAGCCGGGGGACGTACAGGCCATACAGCAGCAGTTAACACAGTGGCACCCCCGGCTGATCCACGCCCATTCTCTCGTCACGCTGCCCCTGGCTGCCGCCCTTGCCCGGCAAAAAAGAGTCCCCCTTGTTATTACCTGCCATGGTCTGGGTATTAATACCGCAGATTATCGCCCATTCCTGCAGGAAGCGGCGGCAATTATCTGTATCTCCCGGCGTGTGGCCAACAGTATACGTGAATTCGAGGATAAAATTCATTTGATCCCCAATGGTGTCGATCTTACGGAATTTGCACCAAAAGAAAAAACAGAACCCATAAAAATCGCCCTCGTTAGCCGGATAGATCCCGGCAAGCAAAAAGCATATTACCATTTCTGCAAAGCCGTAGATTTGCTGGAAGGCGTGGAGTTTTATGTTGCCGCCAACCAGAAGCCGCCAAGCAAGACGGCACAATATCTGGGCTGGATCAGCGATGTGGCGTCCCTTTTGGCGGAAACAGATATTATGGCGGGAACTGGACGGGCCGTCATTGAAGGGCTCGCCTGCGGCAATGCCGTTATTATTCTGGGAAAAACCTGCCAGGGCATTCTCACGCCGGAAAAAGTTTCCAGGCAGAAAGAGCTTGATCTCAGCGGCTTAGCCGGCAATGAGCCATGTTATAAAAATATTTTTTATGAACTGGCAAAACTGACACAGAACGAATTGTACCTACGACACCTGCAAAAATATGGCCGCAAATTGGCGGAAGAACATTTTGATATTGTCGCCATTGCCAGGAAGACCCTGCAAGTTTACGAGAGTGTCCTCTAGGTTGCTCTTTGTGTCAGGATTGCGTTAAAAAGTCATTGACGGGCACGGCAGCACGTGGTAGAATAAACCCTGTAGCATAGTACTGTAGGATTTTTTTAAAAAAGGGTAGTACGGAAGCATTGCAGGGAGATTTTTGTTATAATCCTCCTTCTATGCCCATGCGCAAAAAAGGAGGTCTTTTTATATTTTGACTATATGAAACAATGCTGGTGCGGCCTCTTTATCCATAAAGATGTGGACGATCCCTCACAGCTGCGCCAGATTCCCGCCAGCGAAGTGCCACAAGATTAATACGTCTTGTTAGCGGCATTTAAGCCGCACTTTTTTTTAAAATACGGCAGGAAATCCCGCCCACTCCGGCATAGTTATAATCAGGAGTTCAATAGCGGAGGAGGAATTCTTATTTGAATGTTTTTACCGAAAAAATCAGGGAAGTATTCTTTTCAGTTCTACCGGTTACACTAATCGTCCTAATCTTCAATCTGACTGTCACACCACTTGGGTTTCCACTCTTAATGCGTTTTTTGTTTGCCGCACTGCTAATTACCGTCGGCCTTGCCATTTTTTTAATCGGTGTGGATCTTGCCATAACTCCGCTGGGCAGCCTGACAGGCGAAAATATTATCAAAAAGAATAATTTATGGATCCTGCTTTTAGCCGGAGTGATCCTTGGCTTTTTTATTTCCGTTGCCGAACCGGGCTTACTGGTGCTGGCTAACCAGGTTGCTCTTGTTACCGCCGGCCACGTCTCCGACGCCGGCCTGGTCATTGTGGTTTCAGTCGGCCTGGGAGTGCTGATGGCGACCGGTTTTGCCCGTATTGTATACAATGTTCCCCTGAATAAAACATTAACAGGGTTATATATCCTGACTTTTGTGCTGGCTCTTATAACCAAGTCTGAATTCCTGGCCATTGCTTTTGATGCTTCCGGAGCAACTACCGGCGTGATGGCAGTACCATTTATTCTTGCCTTGGGCATGGGCGTCTCTGCCATGAAAAAAGACAGTAAAGCTTCGGAAAAGGACAGTTTCGGGCTTGTTGCCATTACTTCCGTGGGAGCAATTCTGGGAGTCCAGCTGATGAGCATTTTTTCGGGCACCAAAGAATTGGGCGACAGCCTGCATGTAGCACTCTCTACGGAGACCAGCTTCATCCGCCCTTTTTTGGAAGCCCTGCCGGGCGCCCTGCAGGAAACTTTTTTTGTCCTGCTGCCGCTGTTTGTCATTTTTTTAACATTGCAGCAGATCTTGTTTAAACTGAATAAAAAAGCTTTTAGCCGTATTCTGAAAGGTTTTGTTTACACTTTTGCCGGTCTGGTAGTCTTTTTTACCGGTGTTAACGCAGTTTTTATGGATGCCGGCAGTATGGTGGGATACAAAATTGCCGGTACGGGCAATAATTTCCTGATTATTGTCACCGGCTTCTTTCTTGGTTTTACCACCATCCTGGCAGAACCGGCCGTTCATATACTAACCCACCAGATAGAAGACGTAACCAGCGGTTACGTGAAAGGCATAGCCGTGCTCGGTGCGCTGGCCCTGGGTGTGGGGATCGCCGTGGCATTATCCATGCTTAGAATCCTGCTCCCGGGTTTTCAGCTGTGGCATTTTCTCCTGCCCGGTTTCATCATTGCCATTGGCATGAGTTATTTTGTTCCTCAACTGTTTGTCGGCATTGCTTTCGATGCCGGCGGTGTGGCAACAGGACCCATTACAGCCACTTTTATTCTGGCATTTACCCAGGGAGTGGCCGAGGCTGTTGAAGGTGCCAGTGTCCTGATTGACGGCTTTGGGATGATAGCCGCAGTGGCGCTGCTACCCATCATTACCCTGCAGCTTCTGGGCCTGATCTTCCAGATCAAAACAAGAAAAGGAGGCGTGGAACCCGATGAAGAGTAATGCTGCCTGCAATCTGCCTGAACTGATTGTCGTCATCGTTAATTTCGGCATGGGCAGCAAAATCATCAGGCATGCAAAGCAACACGGCATAACGGGTGCCACAGTAGTGCTGGGGAAAGGCATAGTGAAAAAGCCTCTGCTTGAATTCCTGGAACTGCATGAAACACGCAAAGAAATTGTCCTGATGGGAGTTGCAGCAGGCAAAGCGGAGCCTGTCATGGCTGCACTCATGGAAAAATTCCAGTTTCAGAAACCGCATCACGGGATTGCTTTCAGCATCCCCATAGTCAGTATTTTGGGGACAAAGCTGCTTACCGACGCCCAGGTGCAGGAAGAGAGGGAGGTGGAAGTTTCGGTGTATCAGGCAATTTTTGTTATTGTCGACAAAGGAAATGCCGAACTGGTAATAGATGCGGCCAAAAAGGCAGGTGCCCGCGGCGGAACAATTATCAATGCACGCGGTTCCGGCATTCATGAAACAGCCAAATTGTTTGCTATGGAAATTGAACCGGAAAAGGAAATAGTTTTAATTATCGCGGACAAAAACCTGACTGATGCCATTACCACTGCGGTCAGAAATGATCTGGAAATTGACAAACCGGGCAAAGGCATCGTTTTTGTGCAAAACATCAGCAGGGCATACGGCCTGCGTTAAATTACCATAAATAAAAGCGGTAGCGGAACAGTTACTCCGCTGCCGCTTTTTCTTTTTGTACAGCAAAACCTGTCGGGAGGGGCCCTCCCGGTCGCGTATCAGCGGGCATACAAAGAAAGAAAACGCAAGCTGAAAACAATGGCCAAAGTTAACATCACCAGGAGCAGGGTGAGGTCCAGGTTCATCATGGTGATTTTTCTGTAAACCTCATCTCCCCGCGGGTTGTAGTCCACTTTAATCATGGTGATAAAGGCAATCCATTCCGCCTGGTGGGCGTATTCCTGGATTTCGCGCACATTGGTATAAACATACTGGTACAGTTTTTCCCAGCCGCCTGTTATGAGCCGCTTGACAAAATGTCCGCAGGCAGGCAGCAAGCGGCTGTCAAAAAAGCCTACGCCTCTTGCCAGCAATGCCGCAACATCTGCACTCCCCACCAGCGACCTGTCCGTTACAAACTCAATCACTCTTCCCGCCCCAAGATACAGCAAACTGCCTGCCCGTAAAAACGGCCGGTAAAGCAACTGTTCTACACTGAGCCACGCCGGCAGCGGCAACCGGAAATTTACCCTTTTCAGGAGAAGAAAAACAACCAGGCCGATTGCCAATGATTGGGCAATACCCGCCAAATCATGGCCGGTAAAGAAGCTGATGTGGGCAAGATGATCTACTGTATGCGGGTCATAGGAAAACACCCGGCCAAGCGGCAGGATCACCCTGTTTACCACCTGTCCCGGGAAAAGGCCTCCATAAAGGATCACCGCCGCAATAATGCCAAAGACAGCCCTCTCCAGGCCGCTTTCTTTCCGGTAAGCGGCTGTTTCTTTTCCGGGAGTGCCCAGGAAGACAGAAGTAAAAAGCCGCAGGATATAACAGAAGGTGAGACCGCCTGTCACCACAAAAATTTTCTCCGCCACCAGCAGTGCCGCCACATGCTGGTGTTCAAAAGCTTCCACAATGGCATGGTGCAGCAGTGTTTTGCTGATATACCCGTTAAAGCCGGGGAAGCCGGAAATGGCCGCCCCGGCAATGAGAAAACAGAGCGCAGTCAGCGGGAAACGCCGCCAGAGGCCGCCCAACTTGTCATAATTCAGGTCATGCGTCCTGAGATAGACGGCACCTACCATGAGGAACATCCCGGCCTTAAAGAAAGCATGGTTAATAATATGATAAACCAGTCCGCCAAGTCCCATGGCGCCTTCGTAACCCAGGTAAGCTGCAGCTCCGAGCCCCATCAGAATATAGCCCATCTGGCTCACACTGCTGTATGCCAGGACACGTTTGGCATGTGTCTGGACAAGAGCCAGCACAGCTGCCGCAAACATGGTTACTATGCCGATCCAAATCAGAATATATCCCATTTCCGCCGTTACTGTCCACAGCGGTGAACCGCCTCCATCCGCCGGGACAAAAAGCATGGCATAAACGCGGATCAGGCCGTATGCACCCGCTTTGATCATAATTCCGGACAGCAGTGCGCTGGCGGGGGTGGGGGCCACCGGGTGAGCCTGGGGCAACCAGATATGCAGCGGAACGGCACCGGCTTTAATGCCGAAACCGAGGAAAAAGAGCAGCGCCAGAAGATAGCGCAGTTTGCCCAATCCCGCCACAGCCTCCAGGTTGGGGGCAAAAGCAGTTGTGCCCGTCAGGCTGAAAAGCAGCATGACCGCCGCCAGCAGGCACAGACCGCCGAACACGCCCATGTAAAGATACGTGCGGCCGGCAGCCATGGCTTCCTTACTCTGTGTATGGACAACAAGCACATATGAGGCAAGGGTCATGGTTTCAAAAAACAAAAACAGTGAGAGCAATTCCCCTGCCAAAAAGACTCCTACAGTTCCCCCCAGGGAAAGCAGCAGGAAAAAATAATAACGTGTCCGGCCGTGTTCATGCTCCATGTATTCCTGTGAATAGAAAGTGGCCAGAAACCAGATCAAAGAAGCCAAAACGGCACACAGAAAACCAAAAAAATCCACTTGCAGGCAAAGTCCCAGCCCCAGCACTTCCGGCAGCCGGAAAACGGCAGTACCCGCAGCGGTCAGTGGATACAGGCTGAGGGCTGCGCCAAAAGTCAGCAGGGCGGCAGATGCCGCCAGGGCATCACGCCAGGCTGCATGTGTCCTGCCCACAATTACGGTAAGCAGTGCCCCGGCAAAGGGCAGGGCAACGGCAACCAGGGGCAGGATGCTCTCCGTCACGCCGCCTGCAGCAGGACTTGCCTTGCCGGAAAGCATGCGGAGAGCAAAAAGAATAAAGAGGACTACCAGCAGGCATTCCGGCCGGAGGATTCCGGCCGCCGCGGACCGGCGACCCGTCAGTACATCCTGCCGTCCTGCCGCAGGGGATAAGGCTGCCCGTGCCAGAATTACCAGCAAAGGCAACAGGATAAGCACAAACCGCCAAAAAAACGGAATGTTGCCGGCAGTCTCTGCCATAGCTGCAGTGAACATTTACGTATTCCTCCTTCTGTCATCCGCCGCCGTTAAAAGATACCGGCGGCGATTTGCCTGGCAAAATACAGCGGCCAGTGCGGGCGGGTAAAGGCAAAAACCACACAGCAAACCGCCAGCACCGTCGTTGCATAGAGCATTCCCCGCGGAACCTCATCCCGCAGCCACTGTTTTTTTCCTGCCGCCGTTTTTTCCTCCCGCGGGAAAAAGGCATTAATAACCACAGGAAAATAATACAGTGCGTTTAAAAGGCTGCTGGCTATCAAAACGGCAACCAGGACACCGTGCCCGGTCTCCAGCGAGGCCACTGCCAGGTGCCATTTGCTGAAAAAGCCGTTAAAGGGCGGGATCCCCACCATGGAAAGGGAAGCCAGCGCAAAGGCAGCCATGGTTACAGGCATCTGCAGCCCTATGCCGTACAGTTCGCTGATCTGCTTTTTACCTGTCTGGATGATAATGGCTCCGGCACATAAAAACAACGTTCCTTTCATAACGGCATGGGCAAAAACGTGAATCAGAGCTCCGAAAAGTGCATGTTCCGACCCGAGGGAAATCCCCAGCAGGATATAACCGATTTGAGCGATACTGGAATAAGCCAGGCGCCGTTTTAAGTTATCCTGGCGCAAAGCCATGGCCGAGCCCAAAAGCATGGTAATAACCGCCAGCCACAGTAAAGCACGGTCCGCGCCCGCCGCCTGCACCGCTTCCGGAGTATAAAGGAAGTAAAAGACACGTATCAATCCGTATGCCCCTGTTTTAATCATACAGCCTGAAAGCAGTGCGCTGAAAGCCGCCGGGGCCGCCGGGTGAGCATCAGGCAGCCAGATATGCAACGGAAACATGCCTGCCTTGACCCCAAACCCGAGCAGGAACGCAAAGAGAGCAAGCTTTGCCAGGGGGGATGCACCAATGTACCCTCCGGCCAGATAATCAATTCTTCCCGACAGATAATATGTCAGTGCCAACCCGAAGAAAACTGCCAGGCCGGCAATAATAGTCATGAAAAGATATTTGGAGCCGGCAAACATGGCATCTTCATCTTCTTCATGGATAATTAAAACATATGAACTGACAGCCATCAGCTCAAAGAAGAGGAACAGGCCGACCAGCGTTGCTGTTAAAACTACGCCCAGGATGGCGCATTCGCACACCAGCAGCAGGGTATAATACCGCAGCCTGGCATGGCTGTGAGCCAGATAGCCGAATGAATAAACCATTGCAGCCAGAAAGCTGCCGGCAAAAATAACGGCAAAGAAAATACTTAAAGAATCAGCCTGGAAGGAAACGGAGAAAGGAAAGGCAAAAAACCGGACATCCGCTCCCAGTGTACGCCCGCTCACCAGCGCCGGTATCATCAGCAGGGTAAAGAGAAAAGTCAAAAGCGTTGCGGCCAGGGAAAGAGCCCGCAGCGCAAAACCATTTTTCCGGCAGCAGAGCAAGACGACGAAGGTAAAAACCAGAGGAGTAAATACAGTCAATACAGGCAGTAAATTCATTTTCTTCCTCCTCTCCTATGGCATAAGCCCGGCGGTAATATTCAGTGCCCACTGCAGGGGATAATTTACCGGCAGCAGGTTAAAAGCAATGCAGCCTGCCGCCAGCAGCAGGAGGGGAATGGCCATTGCCGGGGAAAGCCGGTCCCAGGCAAGCTTCTTTTGCAAGTCCCTGTTTTTGGCACCAAAAAAGGCGTTAAAAACAATGGGCAGGTAATATGCAGCATTTAAAATGCTGCTGGCAAGCAGCACAAGGATCATGAGCGGCATCCCGGCGGCCAGTGCTCCCTGGCTTAAATACCATTTTGTCAGAAAAATATTCATGGGAGGCAGACCCACCGCCGTCAACGACGCCAGTGCAAAACAGATCATCGTCAGTGGCATCTCGCTGCCAATCCCCGCCAGTTCACTGACGGCGCGCTTCCCCGTTTTGGCCAGAATGGCCCCGGCACAGAGAATTAATGTTCCTTTCATGAGCATATGGGCAAAAATATGATAGATGCCGCCGAGCAATGCCTGCGGCTGCAGCAGAGCGATCCCGAAAATGATATAACCCATCTGGGCCATGCCTGAATAGGCCAGCCTGCGCAGCAGATCTTTTGCGGCAAAGGCGCAAAATGACCCGTAAAGAATGGTAACCGTGGCCAGAATCAGAATAACAGCTGACCACCCTTCCCGGTGGACCAGTTCGACGCCAAAAACGCCGTAGAGAAAACGAATCAGGCCGTAAGCACCTGTTTTCAGCATAATCATGGAAGAGAGGGCCATGGCCGGTACCGGTGCCTCCCCGTATGCATCGGCCAGCCACAAGTGCAGCGGAAACATGGCTGCTTTGATACCAAATGCCACCAGGTAGCCAATAAATGCCACTGTGGTCAGCCCTCCGGGCTGCAGGAGTCCCGCCTGCCAGCCCGCCTGACCTGTCCGGACAAAAATAATGGCCGTGGACATAAAGAAGAGAACGCTGCCGCCAATGGTCATATAAAGAAATTTCAGTGCGGCTGCAGTTGCTTTTTCCGTCCGGTGGTGAATAACCAGGATAAAAAAGAGCAGCGACATTACCTCAAAAAACAGGAAAAAGCTCATGATATTACCTGCGGCGGCCACACCGGTGGCACAGGCCACAATTAGCAGAAAGGCTGTTTTAAAACGGCGGCCACCCTGGGTAAAAGGATAATTTAACATGTAGAGCACAAGTATGGCGCCGCTGCAGTGAAAAAGTATAATCATGGCATAACTGAGAGTGTCAAGGCGCAGAGACAGGCCAAGGGGCGGCAGCAAATCATAGGCTGCCAGCAGCACCCGCCCGGCGGCAATTTCTGCGGCAAGGGGCAGATACAGTGCTCCGGAAAGAAGAAGGGCAAACAGGGCAATTATTGTGCCCTGCCTCTGCCGGCGTTCCCCGGAGAGCCAGACAACAAGTGAGCTGGCGGCCAGAAGCAACAGAGAAGCTGCCGGTTGCCATAAAACAGCATGCATAAGATGATGTAACCCCCTCTCTAATTAAAAATTGCCGTTACAATTGCAGTAACCAGAGGCAGTGTGGTTTGCCGGGCAAACAGGCCCACAACCAAACATAGCCCTGTCAGTATTATTGTGGGCACAAACATACTGCACGGGCTTTCCAGCCCTGCCGGCCTGGTATACGGGCCTTCGGAAAAATAAGCACGGACAATAATGGGCAGGTAGTAAATGGAATTAAGGACTGCACTGGTTAAAAGCACAAACCCCAGAACCGGTATTCCTCCCTGCACGCTGCCGGCCAGCAGGTAAAACTTACTGATATAGCCGGCCAGCGGCAGCACTCCGATCAGGCCCAGACTGGCCAGGGAAAAACAGAACATTGTATAAGGCATCCTTTTCCCGACTCCGCCCATCTGGCTGATATGGGTCGCCCCAGTCTGAGTAATGATTGCCCCGGCGCATAAAAAAAGGACAATTTTCAAAAAGGCATGATTGATAATGTGAACTAATCCGCCGGTAACACCAAAAGGAGAAAGCATGGACGCCCCCAGGGTAATATAGCCCAGTTGGCCGATGGTGGAATAAGCCAGGCGCGCTTTCAGTTTATCCTGCCTGATAGCCACAACGGAGGCAATAATAATGGTCAGGGAGACAAGCACAGCCAGGGGGAGATGGACTCCCAGAGACTGCATTGTTTCTACGCCGTAAATATAAAACATGATCCGTAAGATACCAAAAATACCCGTTTTGACCACAGCCACCGCATGGAGCAGGGCGCTGACAGGTGTGGGTGCAACCATGGCTGAAGGAAGCCAGGAATGCAGCGGCATCAGCGCCGCTTTTACACCGAAACCGAAAACGAAAATAAAGAATAAGATACTTAAGGCAAGCCTGTGACTGCCAAGAAAAGCTGCAAGCACTCCTGCGGACGTAAAAGCCAGGTTACCCGCAAGGCCGCTGAGCAGAAAGAGGCCCAAAAAAACAAGCGCTCCGCTGACAAAACAATAAATAATATATTTTGTTCCTGCCGCATAAGCTTCATCCGATTGTTCATGGATCACCAGCGGGTAGGTAATTAAGGCCAGGTATTCATAAAAAAGATACAAAGTAATTAAATTGGCGGAAAAGGCAACGCCCATGGTTGCACTGAGCGCAAGAGTATAAAAGACAAAAAAGCGACGTTTATGCTGTTCATGACGCATATAACCTGTGGCGTAAAGAGTGGAAAATATCCACAACAGTGATGCCAGGCAGGCAAACATTACTCCCAGCGGTTCCGCCCGGAAAGACAGCTCCAAATTCTTTGTTATGCGTACAGCCGTCCAGACCGGGCCGGCGCCCTGCAGCGCCGCAGACCACGCCGGAGCGACAAACAGAAAAGTGAGTATGGTAATACCCACGGCCACATAATTGCGTATTTTTTCCTGCCCGTCTTTTATGAGTGCGAGCACCCCCCCTCCGCAAACGGGCAGCAGGATTGACCAAAATGGTGAAATCTGCATACTCTCTCCTCCCCCATTCCAAGAAGCCTGCCTGGTCTGTTAGCTGTTTGGCAAGTGCCACCGCTGCAGATTTGCAGGACTGCATCTTTATGCAAAGCATGGCAAATTATTATATCACAACTTTGTGTTGTTATTAACATAACAATATCTTATATTATAACATAAAAAAATGACGTGTTAAGCGGTAAATTATACAGTCCATAAATTATACCAAACACGTCATTTGTAACGTCTTTTGCAGTAAATCCCCTAAATTTTGCCGGGTGTTAAAACGGGCTGGTGTAAATTATTTTTACTTCTATGGTCGCAATCATATTCCAGATTGCCAGGGAGCCGAAAATAACCAGGACTAGCAGGATGTCAAAATCCAGGTTGGTGAAATTGACAAAATGAAAGAATTCAGATTTCCCGGGGCGGTAGTCCACCTGCTGGAAAAGGCGGAAGTAAATCCGGTAAAAGAATGTGGCAAGCCTCCTCAGGAGATTTTGTACCCCACCGACAGTTGCCTGCACCGTATAAACTATTCCTACCCCCACCGCCTTCAGGATGCGGCCGCTCCGGCGGACAGCCGCAGTGACCCATTCCGGGGCATGGATTCCCCTGATTAAAACATCTTTGCCCAGGATGAAGAGAATAAGGGCAATTCCGATCAGCAGCAGTGCCATTAAAACCCCGGTCGTATCATATACATGCAGGCTGGTGTGCTGCGGCAGCAGTCCGGCTGCAGCCTGTGGGTAAACCCCGAAACAAAGGCAGCCGGCTGCAGTAATCAGGATTGCCAGGAGCATGGCGGGCGCCGGCCTCTGTATTACACGTGCCCTGCCCCTGATAAAACCAAACCAGATAAATTTCATGAATGAAAGAGCCGTCCCCACACTGGCGGCCAGCAGGAAAAACTCCACCGGCTGAATGCCATGGGCGGCATGTTTAATCAGGTGTTTACTCACATAACCGTTAAACAACGGTGTCCCGGCAATGGCCAGTGCCCCCACCAGGGCACCGGCAAAAACCAGCGGCATTTTTCGCCACAACGGGATGCCGCTTTCTTCTTCCGGAGGGCTGCTGAGGCGGTGCAGGTCTTCAGTACCCGTTGCCTGTAACACAGCCCCGGCGCACATAAAAAGCAACGACTTATACAGCATATTATTTACCATGTGCAGCAGGGCACCGTCCAGGCCGCCGTGTGCACCCAGACCAATCCCTGCCACCATATACCCCACCTGGCTGACAATATGCACAGAAAGCAGCCGGCGGAGATTATGCTGTAGCAGGGCATAACTGACGGCAATAATGGCCATCAGGGCGCCCATCATGGCCAGAAAGTCCGAGGGAGGCAGGATCCTTGCCAAACCATAGACTCCCGCTTTGGTGCAAAGGGCCGCCAGCAGGACACTGGCAGTATGTGAAGCGGCGGGATAACCCCAGAAAACCCAGACACAAAAAGGCAAAAAGGCGGCTTTCATGCCAATGCCAAAGAGAAAAAACGGCAAGCCGGCCGCCGGGGCGGTCAGGGCAAAAGAACCTGAGACATGATAATGCAGGATTATGCCCACCGTCAGCGAAAGACCTCCCAGCAGCTGCAGGAAAAATACACGGTAAGCCATGCGAACGGCGTGTGTCGTTCCTTTGAGATAAATTAACAGCACGGAAGAAACAGTCAGGAGTTCCCAGAAGAACAGGAAAGTCAGGAAATTATCTGCCAGGGCAATGCCTGATGCTGCCGCCAGGGCAAGCAGGGAGATTGCCTGTTCTGTGGCTGAGGCCGTCTGCAGACCGAAGAGTAAGCCCAGAGACAGGGCGAGGGTAAAGGCAAAGAGAGCAATCCGCCCCACAGGCTGCAGGGCAAAGGAGAGAAAATTAATACCGCTTTCCTGCGCAAAAACAGTTGCCAGTAGTGTAAACGGTTCTGAACCGCCGCCCCCGGCAAGCAACCAGATGCTGAAAAGGAAAATTATCGCCAGGGTTGCAGCAAGCAATACACGCCGGGCACGAGCCGGGACGATCAGCGCAAGCAGGGCGGCAACCACAGGCAAGGACACGGGCAGCAATAAAATATTCATTTCTTTCCACCTCATCCCAGAATTTAAATACCGAACACCTGGCCGGCCACCAGGCGTGCCAAGGCCACGGTTGTATCCGGTTTTATACCCAGAACCAGACAGACGGCTGCCAGCAGGATAACGGGCAGCAGCATGGCAAGGGGGGCCTCATGCCCTTGCGGCTTTTCAAAACTGCCCTCGCGAAAGAAAGCAGCCACTACAATGGGGAGGAAATAGGCGGCATTAAGTACTGCACTGGTTACTAAAATCACAATCACAGCCGGCAAATCGGCTTCCATGCCGCCTTTAAGCAGATACATTTTGGCAATAAAACCGTTGAGCGGCATGATACCGATCATGCCCACGCTGCCAAGGGCAAAGGCAAGCATGGTCAGCGGCATGCGCCGGCCCACACCGTTTAGTTCACTGATCCTTTTTTTGCCTGTCACGGTGATAATGGCACCGGCGCAAAAGAAAAGTGTAATCTTAATCAGGGCATGATTAATTAAATGCAGTACACTCCCCGTAAGCCCCGAGGCTGTCAGGAGCCCGGCACCGAGGACAATATAGCTTAACTGGCTGATGGTGGAATATGCCAGGCGTTTTTTCAGCACATCCTGTCTCAGGGCCAACAGAGACGCAGCAATAATGGTAATGCCCGCCAGTACAAGTGCAACATGCGCCACCCCCAGCTCCTGCAGGGCGGCAGGGCCGAACACCATAAACATCACCCGCAGAATGCCAAAGACGCCTGATTTCACCACAGCAACGGCATGCAGCAGAGCGCTGACCGGTGTGGGGGCTGCCATGGCGGCAGGTAGCCAGGCATGCAACGGCATAATGGCGGCTTTCACCCCGAAACCAAACAGGAAACATAAAAAGACAACCTGCAGGTAACGCACCGTTTCCGGCGTGACAACAAGTATACCGCCGGTAGCAAAGGCAAGGGAACCTGATGCTCCCAGTGTCATGACAATTGCCAGCAGAATAAGCCCGGCACCGACAAAACTGTATTTAATATAACGTTTGCCGGCCTCCTGCGCCTCACTGCCGCCTTCATGAATGACCAGCGGGTAGGTAAAAAGTGTCAGGAACTCATAAAAAAGATACAATGTGACCATATTGGCTGCACAGGCTATCCCCATTGTGGCACCCAACGACAGGATATAAAAACAAAAATATCTCCGCCTGTTGTGCCCATGCGCCATGTAACCGGTGGAATAGAGGGTGGAGAATACCCATAGTACGGCAGCCAGGGCGGCAAAAATGGCCCCCAGTGCATCCAGACTGAGAGCAATCTCCACCCCCGGCATCAATTCGGTTAAGCGTACAGCCGGCATATCCCCGGCAAGGACACGGACAAACAAAACGACCACGGCGGCGGCTGTCACCAGCGTTGTACCCACAGCCGTCCGGTTGCGCAATTTATCCGCCTGCTCGGGGAACAGCAGCGAAAAAAGCGCACCCAGTAAAGGACAAACAATTGCTACCAGTAAAAGCAGCGGGTTGGACATTTTTACCCACTCCTGTTTTATTTTTTCTGAAAAAATTAATGTATTTTAGTCTCATGATGATGGTGCTCGACGGGCAGCACGCTTTTGATTGTCAGGAAAATGGCTATTACTGCCGAAAACAGTACAGTGATTTCGTAGAGTGTATCATAACCGCGGTAGATAACAACAATGTTGGAAACCAGGTTATGCCCGCCCGTTTCTTCCAGACCTTTATCAAGGTAACGTGCAATCACTTCGTTATTGGCCGGCACATCCCGTGATCCGTAAAGCGGCATTTCACTGATAGTCATCAGCAGCATGAAAGCAATCATCAACAAAAGCAGGACAATAACCAGGTTATATAAGGCTCTCAACTGCTACGCCCCCTTCTTTCTGGTACGCATCACAACGGCAACCATGAGGACGGTACTGCCCACACCCACCGCCGCTTCCGTTATGGCAATATCAGGTGCATTGAAATTCTCCCACAAAAGCGCCATGACCAGGGAAAAGGCACCGAAAATAATCACAGCATACAGCAGACTGCGGGTAAAAACAACACTCAGGGCCGCTGCAATTAAAAATGTCAGCAGAATAAAAACCAACCAGTCAGGCATGCAGATCCTCCTTCCGTGTTATCTCTTTACCCGGATAAGGCGTCTCGTAACAGTCCCGGAAAAAAGTTCCCGGATAAAGATGTTCATCGCGCAGATATGATATATGGCCGATGGTATGGCTGACCACAGGGTTGATGTTCCACATGCAGACACCGATCAGAATCAGTTTGATGATGACATTGTAGTTGTCCATCTGCAGGATCATCCCCAGGAGGATCAG
>DUUE01000375.1 GCA_012841735.1 Bacillota bacterium
GCGGAAAAAGAAGTGATTTTAAGCAGCGGGGAGCGGCTGACGGCAGACCTGCTGGTCCTGGCAGTGGGCACCCGCACCAATGTGGCCCCGGTTAAAGAGAGCGGAGTGGAGATAAACCGCGGCATCCTGGTAGATGACAATCTGCAGACATCACTGCCCGGGATTTATGCCGCCGGAGATGTGGCTGAAACAAGGGATCTTGTGACCGGGGAAGTGGGCCTTACGCCCATCTGGCCCAATGCGGTGATTCAGGGCAGATACGCCGCTTACAATATGGCCGGCATAAAGAAGCGTTATGCCGGACTGGTAGGGCTGCAAAATGCGGTGGAATTCCGGGAAGTGCCGGCCATTGCCATGGGATTGTCCAAAGTCACGGAGGATGAAGGTTATGAAATCCTTAAAGTAGAAAATCCGCGGCAGCAGCTTTACCAGAAGCTGGTTCTCAAAAACAACAGGCTGCAGGGGATGATTCTGGTGGGCGACATCCGCCGGGCCGGCGTGCTCGGGGCATTGATCCGCACGCAGCGGGATGTTTCCGCATTTAAAGATAAACTGCCGGCTCCCGGTTTCTCCTATGCAGATATCCTCGTCAGGTCAGCCTGAGATACAGGCCTGAAGCATGTACAATTGCTTCAGGCCTGTCTTTCATACCCGGCCTGTATCCGGCCGGCACAACATGTCTCAGTTTCGTCACCGGAAAAAAAAGCTGCCCGGGAAAGGGTTTAAGCTTCCTGCAGAGAATATAATATAACTTGTAAACTGTTTCCCGGATCAAGTCCGGGGGCACCCGGTTTCTAATACGGGAGGTTGTAAACTTTGAAGAAAAGAACGGGGAAAAAGTTAACATTAAGGGACCTGAAAAATAATAAGATACTTGTACTTGTTATTGTCATTCTGGCGGTCAGCGGCCTGCTTTTTTCTTCCCTGCTGTATTTCTTCACCCCCGGCCTTTTCGGCTATCCGCGCAACCAGGCAACAACAAACGAGGAAATAATCAAGCAGCTGGAAAAACAGGTCCGCCAGTATGAAAAAAACCTGGAAACAGCCCCGGACAACGAACAGCTGCTGATACAACTGGGCGATTCTTATCTGAACCTGGGGATGATATACAGTATAACTTCAGGTTATGAAAACAAGGCAACTTCCGCTTTTGTCAAAGCGCTTGAACCTTACGGCAAAGCACTGGAGAAAAATCCGGACAATGTTGACCTGCGTGTTGACCGGGCAGTGGCGGCTTTCTACGGTAATAAGCTTACTGAAGCCGAAGCCGAATTCAAGAAAGCCATTGAAACCGACCCTGCGCATGCCAGGGCACACTATAATTACGGGATTTTCCTCTATTATGGCCGGGGGAAAACTGCAGAAGCCGTCAAAGAGTGGGAGGAAGTTGTAGCTTTAAATCCTGCCGGTGAGGAAAAAATGGTTGAACAGGCGAGGCTGTTGCTGGAAGAAGCGGCACAAGATGAAACGGAAACCGGCACAGAAGAAGACCCGGCGGAAGATAATCCCCCAGCTGACGGGCAATAAAGAACAGTGTTTTTTTAGCAATTTCATATTACTGTAATCACAAGCAGCATTTAGCATGTTATACTACCTTTAACAAGACTGCCGCAGTGTTTTTTCACAAATAATAAATATGCGCAAGAGAGAAAAGGAGTGTTGAGGCATGGAGAGAATTACCCCGGACATGACGATTGCGCAAGTAATCAACAAATACCCGGCGACAATGCGGGTTTTCCTGTCGCTTGGTATCCACTGCCTGGGTTGACCGTCCGCCAACGCGGAAACCGTCCGTGAGGCGGCAATGGTACATGGTCAGGACCCTGACGAACTGCTTCAGCGTTTGAACGAAGCTGCTCAGTAAAAAGTACTACCGGAAACAGGGCGCAAAGCCCTGTTTTCTTTTGCCTTTTTTCCCACGGCAAAAACGGGTGTATTTTCCCCCCGGCAATGAAAGATAATAAAACAGGATAAGCAAAACGGGGGGATACAATGACGGTCGGCGCACAGGTTAAACAAACGGTGGCTGCGCTTAAAGGCTCCCGGGCAACTATGCGACTGTATGCCGGGCACAACAGGCATGAGGAAGCACGTGCAGCTTACAGGCAGGCGCTTGATATTGTTGATGCAGTCCTGTCTGATCTGGAAAAACGTCTGCAGGAAATTGAACAGGAGGAACCACAGTATAAAGGGAATTGACGAGGTGATGGCATGCCCGCCTGGCTTGCTGTAATATTGCGGTCCGCCGCACTTTTTGTTGCAGTTTTTGTCTGTGTCCGCCTGCTGGGGAAAAAGCACCCGGCAAAAATGACGCCATTCCGTTTTGTCAATTATGCCGTCATTGCCGTAATTACCGGGCTGCTGGCTGCAGGCGGGAGCCGGCTAATACCCGGAATTCTGGCGCTTGCCGTCTGGGTGCTTTTGCCTTATCTTGCCGACCACTTGTCCCTGCGCAGCAAGGCGGTTCATGATATGCTGGGCGGGAAGGAAACCATCCTGATCAAACAGGGAAAAATCATGGAAGAAAATCTGAAAACTGTCCGCCTGACTGCAGAGGAACTGCTGGAAGAGTTACGGGCGAAAAATGTTTTCAGTGTAGCCGATGTGGAGTTTGCCGTGCTGGAAACCAGCGGGGATGTGAATGTGCTCCTGAAGTCGGATAAAAAACCGATTACACCCCATGATGTTGAATGGCAAGTGACGCCGCAGAGAGAGCCGCAGACGGTGCTTCTGGACGGCAATATCCTTCACGACCCGCTGACCGAACTGGGTCTGACCAGGGAGTGTCTGGAGACACAACTGCAGCAGGTGGGTGTTACAGCTGACAATGTCTTTCTGGGACAGGTAGACACTGCCGGGGAATTATACCTGGATTTGTTTGACGATGCACAAAAACCGGCCAGACCCACAGTGCGGCAGTCGCTGTATGCCATGCTGGAAAAAGCTCAGGCCGATCTTTATACTTTCGCCCTGGAGACACAAAATTCACAGGTACGCTTTATGTACGAGAAAAACGCCGCCCGGCTGCAGGAGGTACTGGATCTCCTGCGGCCGCACCTTTTACGTTAGGAGGGGGTTTACCGTGTCGGACAAGAAAAAGAAAAAGCTTTCGCCAACCCAGCAGGAATATCAGCAATTTGCCAAAGACAGGGAGCCCAAAAGACCTCTTGTCAAAAACTGCCTGCGTGCATTTATTTCAGGAGGCATTATCTGCACTATCGGCCAGTTTTTCCACTGGTTTTATATGACCTATTTTAATTTTACGGA
>DUUE01000109.1 GCA_012841735.1 Bacillota bacterium
AAATTGCCTGCAGCTCTTCTGGAATGCTTGCATCTATTTATTCTGCCCAGGCATCAACCACAATGGTGCCGGTAAGATCTGTGATGTCAGCTCCTTCCGGAACTACAAAAGCGATACTGACCCACTTGTAGTTGTTATGTTTAATGGCCGGGTTAATAGTATTCCAGTTGTTGCCGGGGTAATACCAGCTAATATTACTGTGCAGAGGCGGCTTGGGAGCCTGAAGGCTGCCATCCTCCAGCATGGTGAATGAGGTGGAACTGAACCCCTCAGCTCCTTTCCCGATATACATATAGTCAAAATCGGCGAGATCGCCTTCTACACGGATTTTAAACTTAATAGTTTCAAAACTGTTGTTAGTGATTTTGAAGAGGTCTTTAAAAATATAAACGCTGCCGGGCTGCATACCATAATCAGCGTCGAAAGGAGTTCCTTTCCACGGGCTTTGGGGATTAGTGGTTTTCAGACCTGCGGCAAAATTAAAATGCAACATACCGTCCTCATCAATATAAGCCGTCTTGTCTTTATGGCCTACACCTTCGTTAATGTCCAAGGCAAGCAGTGCATTATCAGTCGTAACTGTGACAAAGCTTGCCGGATTGGTAATTGTCACGTTTGAAGCCGCCATCGCCGCCATGATGCCTGTTGCCAACAAAAGGCACACTAATAGCAGTATTCCAAACCTTTTCATGCTCTCTCTCCTTCGTAATATATTTGCGTAGCAACGCTTGATTTTATTGTAGTTGACCAAAGGGGCCTATACGTCACTCCCCGGGCGTGACTCTGTTTCTGCTTTATAATAATTTCCATGTAATCACAAAGAAGTAGTAGACCTGCAGCAGGTTTTACTTGACAGATGACAAGGTTAGTTGTAGGATAAACTCAATTGAATAAAAAACTCTTATCCAGAGCGGTGGAGGGACTGGCCCTGTGAAACCCGGCAACCGGGCGCAAAAGCGTCAGCGGTGCTAATTCCAGCAGAAGAAAAATTCTGGAAGATGAGAGTCGTTGTTTGTGCGATTTCTCTTTCTGTCCGGAAAGAGTTTTTTTATTGTAGAGGAGGGGCTTGAATGACACAACTGCGTACTATCCAGGAAATTAATGAAAAGATTGCCACAGGCAAGGTTGTGGTGGCGACTGCGGAAGAAATTATTTCCATGGTGGCCGAACAGGGTGTGGAAAAGACCGCCCGCCAGGTTGATGTGGTTACCACGGGCACTTTCGGTCCCATGTGTTCTTCCGGTGCTTTCCTCAACCTTGGACATACAGTACCGCGCATGCGCATGTCGAAAGTTTACCTGAACGGAGTAAATGCTTATGCGGGGATTGCCGCTGTCGATGTTTTTCTGGGAGCCACGGAGATTCCTGAAACTGACCCTGCCAACAGCATTTTTCCGGGCGCTTTCAATTATGGCGGCGCCCATGTGATCGAAGACTTGCTGTCCGGGAAAAAGGTTCTGCTGGAAGCAACATCATACGGGACCAATTGTTACCCGCTGCAGAAACTGGAAAAATGGATTACCCTGGATGATATTAAAGATGCTTACCTGTTTAACCCGCGCAACTGTTATCAAAACTACAATGTGGCCGTTAACCTGTCCGACAGGACCATCTATACGTATATGGGGATTCTGAAACCTCATCTGGGCAACGCCAATTACTGCAGTGCGGGCCAGCTTTCGCCGCTGCTTAATGATCCCCTGTACCGCACTATAGGTGTGGGCACCAAAATCTTTCTCGGCGGCGGTGTGGGCTATGTTGCCTGGCACGGCACGCAACACAACCCGCATGTGGCAAGGACTGAAGGCGGCGTCCCCCGCGGCGGGGCAGGCACCCTTGCCCTCATCGGCGATTTAAAACAAATGAACCCAAAATACCTGCGCGGAGTGAGCCTGCTGGGTTACGGTGTTTCCATGCAGGTGGGGGTGGGCGTGCCGATTCCCGTCCTGGATGAAGAAATGCTGTACTTTGCCGCTGTTTCCGACGAGCAGATCCTGGCGCCCATTGTGGACTACAGCGAGGCTTACCCGCAGGGGACCGGAGAAATCCTGGGAGAAGTCAGCTATGCCGAACTGAAAACAGGCAAAATCACTGTCCGGGGCAAAGAAGTTCCCACTGCACCGCTGTCCAGCTACCCGAAGGCCAGGGAGATTGCCGAAATACTGAAACAATGGATGCAAAAAGGGACATTTACCCTGACGGAACCGGTGTCCGCCCTGCCGTCAGTGGATTTTACCGTGAATTTTGCCCGGCAGGCGGAGAAAGAGTAAGGGGGAAAAACTGATGATTAAACGCAAAGTAGTATTACGTTTTCCCGCCACTGTGGTGGAATTGCCGTTTATTTATACACTGGCAAGGGATTTTAACGTAGTGGCCAATATCCTGAAAGCAAATATCAACCCGCGCAAAGAAGGCAGTATGGTGGTGGAACTGTCGGCGGAGGATGATGATTATGAAGCTGCCGTTGCCTTTCTGCAGTCGCGCGGAGTTGTGCTCCTGCCTTTGGAGCAGCAGATTATCTGGGTGGAAGACCGCTGCACGCAGTGCGGCGCCTGCACCGTTATCTGCCCCACCAATGCCCTGTGGATGAAACGGCCGGAAATGATTGTTTCTTTCTGCAGTGAAAAATGCGTGGTCTGCGAACAGTGCTTAAAAGCCTGTCCGGCACGTGCGGTTGAAGCCCTGTATCTGGCGGGGGAATAAATTGATGGACCATGCGCGCCGAGAGTACAGGAAACTGATGCAGGCGGAGGGTTTTGCCGGGTTTGCCTGCAGAATTAAAGAAACAGATCTGGCCGTGCAGGTGGACGAGGCAAGCTTCAATCCCCGGCTTCCCGCTTTTGTGGAAGAGCGGGTCCTTGTTTACCGGATGTTGCTGGAAGAATATCTTGCCGCCGACCCGGAATTCCGTACTACCCTCAAGCCCCGTCTGGCGGCTCCCGGCGCCCCGCCCATGGCCCTGGCCATGATCAGGGCCGGCAACATGGCCGGTGTCGGTCCCATGGCCGCCGTTGCCGGCGCCTTTGCGGAATTTGTGGGACGGGAACTGTTAACAAAAGCAAAGCAGGTAATTGTGGAAAACGGCGGTGATCTTTTCTTGTCTGTCAGGCAAAAAATAAGGATTGCCGTTTATGCGGGCAATTCACCTTTAAGCAACAGGCTCGCCCTGGAGCTGGAGCCGCAGCCTGACGGCTGTGGCGTCTGTACTTCCTCCGGCACGGTCGGTCCTTCTTTCAGTTTTGGCCGGGCTGATGCCGCAGTTATTATCTCTCCTTCCGCCATCCTGGCCGATGCGGTGGCTACAGCCACCGCCAACAGGATAAAGACGCCCGCAGACCTGCAGCAGGCCCTGGAATTTGCCCGCTCCGTCACCGGTGTGGACGGAGTGCTGGTAATTAAGGATGACAAACTGGCCGCCTGGGGGCGCCTGAAAATTGTGCCACTGTGACGGCCAGTAATTGACACTTGATTTTCCAGGTGAATTCCTCTATAATTCTATATGCGCCGGCATAGCTCAATTGGCAGAGCAGCTGAATCGTAATCAGCGGGTTGGGGGTTCAAGTCCTCTTGCCGGCTCCAAAAGAAAATTCCATGCTTAAAGGCTCATGGCAGAACTGCTGTGAGCCCTTGTTTATCTCAGCATATCAAACCAATCCTTTTTTCTGTTTGGGTAGTTTTTTCTCGTATTGTGGCTTCATTGGGAGTAAATACTTGCTCAATTTAGTTTTCATTATTCTATTAAATATTGGGCAAAATACAGTAGTCACTCCTGCGCAGGAGGAATTTTTTACTTGGCTGACATATAATGTAGTACGCATTTGTCTGGCCGGGTTTTATCATGGACACAAAACACAAAAATAAATTTAAAGTTTTTTGCAGGATATCACTGTTGGTGATAGAATGTAAACACTAAGTATGCATACAATCAATAATTTTTATGATAGATTTTAGGTATAATTGCAAATTAGAGAAAAAGTGTATACCCAACATAAGAAGGTGAAAAAAATGGCAACAAAAAGTATACTCAAAAACATTAATATCAAAACGAGAAAAGATTGCCATGCATTCGTATTTGCTTTGGAAAACGCTAAAAACAAAAAAAGTATAAATATCCAGTTGAGCAAACCTTGTAGAGAGGTTAGAGGAGAAGGTATCAAGAAGATTTTTGGGAGTACGAAATGAATGGATATTTCCAAGTAAACTTAATTAGTCTCATAGAACAAATCGGCGAGGATAAAACGCAGGAAATCCTCACCGATTTTTCTTGTCCAATGAATATTGATGTTGAAGAATTTTTAAAGGATAAAGCTGTGTTATTCGCACAACAACAAATTTCTGCTACTCATTTAATATTTACCTCATATAAAAATTCGACAGTATTAGTTGGTTATTATACTCTTGCTCCGAAGATCATTGCAGTGAACAGGCGTTGTTTAAGCAAAAGATTGCAAAAAAGAATCGCAAAATTTGCTCAATTTGATCAGGAGCTTAAAAGATATCATTTGGTAGCTACCCTTATAGGGCAGCTGGGCAAAAACTTTAAAAATAACTACAATAATTTGATTACTGGTGATGAGCTATTGTTAATGGCTTGCCAAAAGATCAAGAGGATTCAAATGGAATTGGGTGGTAAAATTGTGTACCTTGAATGTGAGGACAAGCCAGTTTTAACCGAATTTTATGAAAGAAATGGATTTGTTACATTTGGCCAGAGAAGACTTGATAGTGATGAGGTAGATAAATTTGAGGGCGGCTATTTGATTCAAATGCTAAAATATTTGTAAGATATAAATCATGCGGAAGAAAAGTGCCCGGCTGGCAAGGGTGGAAACAGGCAAAGTTGACGAAATTGGTATGTACATTGTTACCAGTTTTCGTTAAAATAGTAAAAGGTATATTCTTGAGACTGCAACGGTTATGTTTAAGTAGCGTGTGGCAGTACTTAAGGCATGAAATAATTTTACGGGGGAGGACAGATAGTGGAAGCAAGTGTACAGACTTTTATTGCTATGGCGCTGTATGTGGCCATGGTCATAGTCATTGGAGCATATTATGCAAAGCGTGCCGGAGAAAGCAGCAGCAACTTTCTGATCGGCGGCAGATCATTGGGTCCATGGGTCACCGCCATGGCTGCTGAAGCATCCGACATGAGCGGTTGGCTGTTGATGGGGTTGCCGGGTGTGGCATACTGGTATGGCTTAAGCGATGCGGCCTGGACGGCAATCGGCCTTGGAATCGGTACATACCTGAATTGGTTGTTTGTGGCAAAAAGACTTCGTGTTTATTCACACCTGGCCGGTGATGCCATTACCATTCCGGATTTTCTGAGTAACAGATTCAAAGAAGAGAAAAAAATTATTTTAACTATTGCAGCCCTTTTTATTCTTGTCTTTTTCAGTGTTTATGCCGCCAGTTGTTTTGTGACCGTGGGGAAATTATTCAGTACATTGTTTAACGTAAAATATGTTTACATGATGATTGCCGGTGCCATATTTGTTGTCCTTTATACTTTTATCGGCGGTTTTTTGGCGGAAAGTGCTTCAGATTTCATGCAGGGTGTTGTGATGGTTTTTGCCCTGACATTGGTTGTTATTTTTGGTGTAAACCATGCCGGAGGCTTGGCGGCGGTTGTAGCCAATGCAAAATCAATCCCGGGTTTTTTCCAATTCTTTGGTATTGCCCAGCCCCAGGTTGTTGATGGTGTGCAGCAAATTGGCACCGGCGGCCAGGCACTGTTCGGAGAGGCTGCAAGCTACGGGTTCCTGACGATCATTTCCACCTTGTCCTGGGGATTGGGGTACTTTGGCATGCCGCATATTTTGCTGAAGTTCATGGCCATTAAAAAATCCAGTGAAATTACTCTTTCCAGAAGAATCGCAACAGTCTGGGTTATTATTTCCCTGACAGCTGCTGTTGCCATTGGCATTACCGGCCGCATTCTTTATCCGGCCAGACTGCTGACGCAAAGTGCGGCGGAGAGTATTTTTATCATCATGTCAACGAA
Organism: Bacillota bacterium; assembly: GCA_012841735.1. Lineage (GTDB taxonomy): Bacteria > Bacillota > Dethiobacteria > Dethiobacterales > Dethiobacteraceae > DUUE01. Next base: position 6,005 of record DUUE01000109.1, read on the forward strand.
CTTTTTCGTGCCGTTTCTTGCCGGCATAGTGATGGCCGGTATTCTTGCCGCCACCATCAGCTCGTCAGATTCCTATTTGCTGATAGCGGCTTCCGCCATTTCCAAAAACATTTACCAGGGTATACTGAAAAGAGATGCCACAGACAGGCAGGTTTTGCTTGCTTCCAGGATAACGCTGCTCATAGTCGCCCTGGTGGCGGTAATTATTGCTTTGGATGAAAACAGTGTCATCTTCACCGTGGTTTCCTTTGCCTGGGCCGGTTTTGGCGCCACATTCGGGCCGATTATCCTTTTTTCACTGTTTTGGAAAAGGGTTACCAGAGCGGGTGCCATTGCCGGCATGATAGCAGGCGGCGGCATGGTGTTTGTCTGGAAGCTGCTCATCAGGCCCCTGGGCGGTGCCTTTAACATTTATGAACTGCTGCCGGCATTTTTATTGTCCTGTATTGTAATTGTCATTACATCTTATCTGACAAAGGAAGAGTCCAAAGCAATTCAGGATGAGTTCGAACTGGCAAAAACTACTGAATTTTAAGCAAAAAGACAGTGTGCCCGCTCTGTACCGGTAAACAGGCAGCCATGTTGGGGGGATGATTCAGTGAGCAAGCGGGAAGCGATTGCCATCGGTTTTATCGTGACGTTGCTGGCTAGTAATATTTTAGCCACAAAGCTTATTGTGCTTGGACCTTTTGTTTTACCGGCCGCGGTAATTGTTTATCCCTTTTGTTTTATGAATGGGGATATTCTGACGGAGATCTGGGGCTACAGGTACGCAAAAAAAGTAATCCTGGCCGGTTTTGCTGCCAATGCCTTTTTAACGCTTGTCATCTACCTCGGGCAAATCCTGCCTGCCGCTCCCACCTGGGAACACCAGGAGGCATATGTAGCTATTTTTGCCTCTGTCCCCCGCATCGTGCTGGGCAGTTTTATTGCCTATTTGGGCGGTGAACTGACAAACAGCATTTTTCTGGAGAAAATAAAAAACATAACAGGCCCCAGGTTTTTGTTTGTCAGAACCATAGGTTCTTCCATTGTGGGTCAGTTTGTTGACACGGTTGTTTTTATCGGTGTAGCTTTTGCAGGCACAGTGCCGGCAAATATCCTCCTGCAGATTATGTTGGGCCAGTATCTTGTCAAAGTGGCACTGGAGGCAATAGGCGGCACACCGTTGGCCTACCTGTTAATCGGCTGGGCAGGAAAAGACGACCGCCGGGATCGTTTTGACGAAGGGGCGGTGAACGGGGAAAGCATGCCCTAGGCCGCAACCTGCTCCGGGAAAAAGAAAACTGCCGGTCATTATCTGCCGGCAGTTTGCTGTTTCCGGCGACTCTTTTGCAGGACTCCGGCATCCGGGGGCTTTTCCCGGCCGGATGTTATTTTTCGGCAGCCAATACCTGCGCCAGCTGCCCGGCAAGGGCAGCGCTATCCGCATCGTCAGTGACAAGCTCAATCCCGGCGGGTGATGTAACCCCAAGGCCCAGCTCCACGGCCCGGGCAATTTGCTCCTGCTGGAAAATGGGCGTCTCCATGATCTGCCTGTTGCTGCCCAGGTGTTTGAGCAGGGCCAGGCCAACCGCGTCCAGGGCTACCCGGTCCCGGGAAACCAGCATGACATTCCCCTTGGCGCGTTTTCCTTCCATCGGGCCGCCGTCAGTAAAAACATCAATACCGTCCATCAGGACAAAGTCGGGCCGGTATGCCAGGTTAATCTCCGCTATCATTTTGCGCATGTGGGGGGAGCCGTGCAGCTTTTGAAAATCTTTGGGCACAAGCCCCACGCCCAGCTTCAGGGACATGCTGAAAACGCCCCCAAAGCCGTGTGTTTTTAAAGTGCAGGTGGCAACAACTGCATCGGCGTCCGCAACCGCTCTGGGTATCTGCAGGCCGCCGGGCCAGTGCAGGTCTTCCCGGTCAAAGGTCAGCCACTCGTCTGCCGTTAATTCCTCAAAATTAATCAGGTTAACGCCCAGGCGGTCGCACAGTTCGTCTACTTTTTTGGTGCGGAATACCTCCGCAGTCACAGCCGGGCCGCTTCTTTCCCCCACAGTCAGTGCGGCCGGGGAAAAAGCCAAAAGCTCAAGCAGCAACTGCTCCAAGGTGTCATTATGGGTGGAACCGGGGCATTCATCCGCCGTGTTAAAGTTTGGTTTGACAAAAATCTTTTTTCCCCGGTAATCCAGCCGGCCCAGGTGGCGAAAACAACGCCTGACGCCTTCCTTGCGCTCTGCGGTGGCGACAAGGTAAACTTCCGCTTTATTGCTCACGGGAAAAACTCCTTTCCTTTGCTTTTTGCTGCGCAGTTGCACATGGTCCCGTTTCCCTCAGCCGCTTGCCGCCACTTGCTCTTCGCCTGCTGTCCGTGCCTGCCGGCTGTAGACGCCGGAAAGCGGTGCCAGGTATTTTCTGATAAAAGGTATGATGGTATAGTGGGACAGCACCATGATTATCATGGTATAAAGGCAGGTAACAAAAGGTGTGGTGAGATTAAGATACAGCCTTGCCATGGAGAGCAAGCTGTAAACAGTGTTTTTGCTGAGATGTTCCGTGCCGCAATAAATGAGGGTGTTTTGGCCCATTTTGCGCAGAAGGGCAATAGCGGACAGTAAATGTGCCAGGAGATAGTTGAGATAAATCAAAACCAGCGCCTGCAGCAGGGAAACAAGTATGTCCTGCGGAGTGCGCGACTGCTGGAACAATACTTTAAAGCCGGATTCATGAAAATAAATCTGGGCGCCCGCCCACAAAGCGGCTGCCGCCGACAGGAGGACGATTGCTTTGCCCCGGAAGGAAAGGGTGGCATAGCTCTTATCTTTGACCAGGGGGAAGACTGCCGCACCGGCAGCATAGTACACCAGGAAGTAGAGGGCGGAATCGATGCTGAAAAACCAGTGTGCCACAAAACGTTCCACATCGGGCAGAGCCAGGGCGGTGACAAAATGGAGTGCGGCGGCGATGAGGAGGATGAGATACGGGTAATGGCGGAATTTGCCAGCTGCCCGGTAAAGCAGGTCATAAAGCATGGCAATGACAAATAAACAGGGCAAAAACCAGAGCGCCCAGGCAAACCCCTGCCCGCGGATTCCCAGCAGGCTTTGTTTGAGCAGCTCCGCCAGGTACTTGGCATTGCCGTTTTCGTCCAGCATGAACATAACTAAATTTAACAGGCAGAAGCCGAAGTAAGGGACGAGGATGGTGAAAAACCTTTTGCTGAGATTTTCCCGGAATGAATTTTTTAGGCCGTTTGCAGCAAAAAAGCCGGACAGGAAAAAGAACAGGGGTACATGATATGCATAGACGAAAGCATACAATTTTCCCGCACTGTCCATCATGTGACCGAGATAAACGGCAAACATCCCGAGAAAACGCATTGTGTCAACCCAGTGGTAGCGGATTTTGTGTGCAGCACCCGTGCCTTGCATTATCTCCCTCCTCAAAAAATAAAATCTCAAGAAATTTCAGGATATTTACATATTCACCCGTCCCGCCCGGATTCCTCCTCGTTTTATTGTTTAAGTCTGAATGCTGGGTTGTAGCTTGCGGAAACACGGTTTAATGGGCTATCATGGAAACGGGGACGGGAAATAATGGCAGGGGGGTGAGTTTGTGCGCCGGAAGGGTATTGTCATTATCTGTGCAGTCTTAATACTGGCGGCATTTTTTAGTTGGCAGCAATTTAGGAAAGGCCGTGTTGCATCCAGGCAGTTGGCTTTTTATAAAGAAGCAATTTTTCGTGACAATAGTGAGATTAAGCATACACAGTATCTTGGCAGAGGATTTCACCTGGTGGAAACGGCTGTGGGGAAAGTATATCTGATCCGTATGCAGGATGAAAGCAGAAATAAAGGGATTATTGAAGGTTATGAACTGAAAAACAGAATTGTGGAGTACAGGTGAAGCCGGGGCGGCAACTTTTACGACGGCGGCGGGTAGATTCGGGACAGGCGGCATGTTATACTGGAAGAGAAACTGTTTTGGCAAAAGGAGTGAGAAGATTTGGGCAATAACCGGGAAGGCGATCGTTACACGGCTGCGGATGCGCTCACCGATGCTTTGGTAAATGCGGGCGTTTCCTATATCTTCGTAAATTCCGGAACCGATTATCCACCCATAATTGAAAATTGGGCAAAATATGAACAGTACGGTCGGCCGAAGCCGGAAATTATTGTCTGCCCCCATGAGATGGTGGCTTTAAGCGCCGCTCAGGGGTATGCGCAGGCAACGGGAAAAGGACAGGCGGTTTTTGTGCATGTTGACGTGGGGACACAGAACCTGGGCGGTTCTGTCCATAATGCCTGCCGCTGCCGCGTCCCCGCCTTTATTCTTGCCGGTGTCTCCCCCTTCACCCTGGAGGGAGAGTTGAAAGGAACACGCAATGCACATATCCAGTTTTTGCAGAATGTACATGACCAGGCGGCCATCGTACGGGAATACACCAAATGGTATTATGAAGTAAGGACTGGTAAAAACATCCAGCAGCTGGTGTATCGCGGGTTGCAGATTGCCCACAGCGCTCCGCAGGGGCCGGTGTACCTGATGGCGGCCCGGGAACCGCTGGAAGAGGAAGGCAGGGATATCGGGGCGGATCCCGGCAAATGGGCCGCCATTGCCCCGCAGGGCCTGTCCGATGAAGGTGCGGAGCAGATTGCAAACGCGCTGCTGGCCGCCGACAACCCCGTCATTATTACGTCTTACGCCGGCAGGAACCCGGAATGTGTGGCGGAACTGGTTGCTTTGAGTGAACGTCTTGCCATCCCGGTGGTGGAAGCCGGAGCCATTAATATGAATTTCCCGGCGGATCACCCGCTGCATGTGGGACATGATCCAAAGTATTACCTGCAGACAGCAGACGTAATTCTGGTACTTGACAGTGATCTGCCCTGGATTCCGGCGCTGACCGGACCGCATGCGGGAGCCAAAATATTCTATGTGGATGTGGACCCGCTGAAAGAAGGCACCCCGCTGTGGTATATTCCTGCCGACGGTTTTTTCAAAGCCGATTCCCTGACGGCTTTAAAGCAGATCAACAGCCGGCTGGCCCAGGCCAAGCTGCCTGATCCCGCTTTGCTGGAGAAGCGGCTTGCAGCTGCGACAGCGGCACATCAGGCGCTCCTGGCGGCCATGGAGCAGGAAGAACAGCCCGGGGACAAAATGACGCCCGAATTTGTTGCAGCTACGCTGCGCCAGGTGCTGGCGGATGACGATATTGTGCTTGATGAAACTACTTCTTACCATTCTGTGATTGAGAAACACCTGCCGCGCAATAAACCCGGGACATATTTCATGAGCGGCGGCAGTGCCCTCGGCTGGTTCGGCGGTGCCGCCATCGGTGTAAAACTGGCCTGCCCGGAGAAAAATGTGGTGGCTCTCTGCGGTGACGGGACATATATTTTCTCTGTCCCGACAGCCACTTACTGGGTGGCTGCCAAGTATAAAACGCCTTTCATGACGGTTATTTTCAACAATCAGGGCTGGGGTGCGGCCAAGCTGGCCGTAATGCGCGAACATCCGGACGGCTATGCCGCCAGAAATGACACCTTCTGGACTGCCATGATGCCTGCGGCTCACCTGGAAAAAGTGGCGGAGGCTGCCGGCGGCGCTTTTGCCAGGGCAGTTTCCGACCCCGGGGAGTTAAAGTCGGTGCTGCAGGAGGGCATGGAGGCTGTCCGGAGCGGGCGGTGTGCAGTGATAAATGTGCTTTTGCCTCCGGTTTCCCGGCAGTAATAACAATCTATGCAAAAAACCTGCTTTCGGCTTTGCCGGAAGCAGGTTTTTGTCTGAGCGGCTTTGGCTTAAAACAAATAATACTGTATCAATACCGCCAGGAGAGGAGGGAGGGCGACAAGCAACAGGAGCTTGATTGCCTGGATATTTTCTTTTTGCGCTTTTTGCGGGTCGGCAGAGGGCTTGTCCTGCCCGTGCGAAGCAGGCTGCGTGGGGAGACCTGCGGCTTCCGGCCTGTCTCCCCAGCCGCCGTCGTGGCCGAGGTAGCCGCGAAGCATTTCTTTTTTCCGGCGTGCAACGGGGTTGTTCCCGGTGACAGCCAGTGTAAGAATGGCAATTATAAGCAGGAGGATGAAGAAAGCCCATTCGTTGATACTGTTAAACAGGGAAGGGTTTTTGGTTATGAGTGAGGCAAGGGCGGCGGCAAGGACAATTATGATACCGCACAGAAGTGCATAAACTTTTTTCATCATATTCCTCCGTTTCTTTTTCTGCCTGCAGCTGCGACAAGTAATCAGGAAATAAAGCGCAGGTAGAGCACGGCCAGCAGGCTGGGGACTCCGGCAAGCAGAAGCTTTTTTGCATCCTCATACCGGGTCCTCCTGTCTTTTTCCGCTGCAAGCCCGGATTGCTGCCTGTAACTGTTGCCAAAAATTTCGGCCAGCATGCCGGCACCAAGCATCGTGCCGACTACAACCCAACTGCAGATCTGCAGAAACAGAGCCCGGTTGGCCATGAGCCGGGCGGCGGCGGCAGAAGCGGCAACCAGGGCAATGCCCGGCAGTAGGGCGTAACTGTTTTTCACGCAGGCCGCTCCTCTCATCATGCAGAATGCCCATAATTTTTTGTCGTCATTATATATTCTATTGCAGCCGGCAGATTCCTGTTCCCCGGGCGGTGGCTTAGTTTTGTGACGAAACGGATACGTCAAATATGTGAAAAAAATAAAAAATGCTGAACATTCCCTTATTTTTAGCAAAAAGGTCTGGACAGAAACGCAAATCAGTGGTAAGATAAAGACAGTTAAACATGTATACACAGGTATGTAACTAGATAAACAGATTAAACCTGCCCTTTCTGTACTGCAAACACCAACTGTAACTTTTACCATACTGCGGATAGGAAAGTGCAGGAAGGGGAAAATTATAGAAAAACAGCTGAGAGGGAGGTTGATGTGGTTATGGCAACATCTTATGCTTCTAACCTGAATGAAGTAAGAGATGAATTGTTGCGTGAGTACATGGTGGCCACAGGCAGCGAAAAAGCAGAAATCCTTTCCAGGATTATGGAGCTTGATGAAGAGCTGGAATATGCCAATAATTAATTGCTGCCTGCCGCACTGGTAATACCCTGCCCACAAGTATGTGGCAGGGTTTTTTCTTTTGTCTTTTGTGCCGTACTGGTTTATGCGTGCAAAAAGCGGCAGGAATTCTCTCCTGTCCGGCAAAATAGACAGGGAAAGAAGGTCACGGGTTCGGGCGGGGCAGTTTCCAGTGATAGCGGATGGCAAGGACACGCATGATAATAATAAAAGCTGTGACGAAAAAAGTTGTCAGGTTATGCGGACAACCCAAGCCGGTGAGGAAAACGTGGACCATGCCGCCGATAACGCAGGTGACGGCATAAAAATCGCGGGTGAGGACATAAGGGATTTCTCCGGCCAAAAGAT
>DUUE01000370.1 GCA_012841735.1 Bacillota bacterium
AACCAGAAAGACTGTGATCGCTGCCATAATCAGCCTTTTTGCTATAAATGTTCCCATTTCCTGTACCCTCTCCTTCTTTTTGCCATAAGTAGCAAGGGTAACTTATGATTATTTTTAGCAGAAGAGGGGCTGGCAGAAATATCTCCAGCCTCTCTTCTCAGAACAAATCGTTTTAGAACTTACCACTCATTTATTTTTTTCCGGAGAGAATTATTTTTTAAGCCACCAGTTTTCATACGGCCAGACTGTAGAATCGCCCATTGAATAAAAACCCGGATCTTGCAGAACGTCTCCGTTCCAGACATAAAGTCTCCCAAAGTATGCCAGTGGCACGTGGAGGGCATGATCATGTATGAATTGGAAAACCGGCCTTACCAGTTCAGCGTCAACATTTATAGATTTTCTTGTTTTTTCCCACAATTCATAGAACTCTTCGTACTCATCCTCTGTCACATAGTAAGGCAGGGCCTTGGCAAAACCAAAAGCTGCATCTTTGCTAAAGAGACCTATGGGGAATGAGTTCGTATTGGGAGCAGAAGGTCTCGGTTCACATAAAATAACTCCCGGTCCTCTGTCAGAATTAAACCGGTATTCCAGATAAGCTGTCGGCGTTGTCCATTGCAGTTCCGCCTTAATCCCAACTTCAGCAAGGTAGGATTGGATTGCGATGCCAAAATCCTGAGACACATCCATGTGGAAATAAATGGTCACATCAAAACCGTCAGGATAGCCGGCCTCTGCCAGCAGTTGCTTCGCTTTTTCCGGGTTGTACTCCCTGTGCTCGAAATTAGGATCACGACCCGTATAACCGGGCGGCAGGTATTGATAAGCGGGTTCGTCAATGATGCCAAACCCAACAGTATCAACCAATTCTTCCCTGTTGATAGCATGTTCCATTGCCTGGCGCACTTTTAAGTTAGACGTCGGATGGTTTATTTCGGCGTTGGCGATTCTGTCAAATAAGAAGACAATAGTTGCCTGCAGTCCTCCCTCGAACTCAAAGCCGTGTTTATTAATCAATTCGGAAGCGACATTGTCCGGGCCGCCCCTGCGGCAGGCAATAATGTCGCCGGCGATCATGGCATCCCTTACGGTGGTGGCTTCGGGAATATACTCTATTCTTATGCGGTCAAGGTAGGGCAGGCTTTCCTGCCAGTAATCTTCAAACTTTTCCAGTACACAGTGACTTTCCAATTCATATTCCACACATTTAAACGGACCGGTGCCGATCGGATTTCGCCTACACCACTCTTCACCATGAGCGTCAAAAGCAGCCTTACAGGTAATAAAAGCCGCCATTTCGCTGGAAAAATACGTAAGGTCAGTGTTCTCGAAGGACTCGCCTTCTACGTATCTGATCCGAAAAGTATATTCGTCGACAACTTCTCCTTCCCACCTGATTTTGTCACCGGCGAATTCCCGGAAGTTGTCAAAATGCCACTTTACTCCCTCGGCATTTAATTCAGAACCATCGTGGAACTTGACACCTTGTCTCAGCCAAAAAGTGATGGTTTGTTCTTCCAAATCAATTTTAAAATCCTCGGCCAGATGTGGGACATAAGTTCCATCTGGCCTGCCAACAATCAGCGGTTCGAAAATGGCATGGCCTGTTTCATGCCACGCAGTATGTTTGTCAGCCGGCCAGCCCAAATATCCTGCCGGTGCATTTAAAGCTATTACAGCAGTTCCGCCGTATTTATCTTCCAGCAACCTCTCCCCCGTTATCGGGCTTGTCTGAAGGATCGTTTCCCTTTTTATCCTGACAACCGACAATCAAAAACAACCCCAACACTAAAAAAAAATGACAACAGCAAACACGATAGCTTCCTTGATCTCAATTTATACCCTCCTCCGTTTTCCCCGTACATGAGCGGCAACCAACTGGAACTGATTATCACATGATCAAGCACCACCCCTTTTGACTCAAGTTAAGTCGTTATCCTATTGACTCAAGTTAAGTCATTATTATACGGAGCAAAATGATCTCCAAAAAAGTGGACACCTTGACAAGTTCCCTGGTTGGAATAGGTCTGGGATACAAACATTCAAGAAGAGGAATTTTCATGGCAGCTACCGGCTTGGCCATGTTTTCACATAAGCAACCACTTATTCGCTCTTGAATCAAGCAGGGTTATAACGAAAATGAATGGTGTGAAAATAGTGTGTCCCCCAAAAAGCGGCATCTATCAACAAACCTTCATTTTGTAATTTGTACAACTTTGCAAACGCCCGGAGTAACCCGGGCCTTGTGAACTAAATACACCACCTTAAGTGAAACCAAGCGGAGTGAATTATGCGATATCTTAAAATATTTCTATTTTATGATATAATTATAGATTGAAAAATTTGCTTGTTCAACCGAAAACACCGAAGCTAGCCATTGCCAAAACCAATTTAACATGATATGCGTAATGTTGTATAATAAATTTATAT
>DUUE01000039.1 GCA_012841735.1 Bacillota bacterium
AATTCTGAAAGCAACGCCTCGCCGGCCTTTAAGCTTGCAGGCAGGTCAATAATACGCTGGTTTCGCGAGCCGCGGTAAAGCAGTGAAAGGTCGCGCTGCTCCTGAAGATAGGGGCCGTCAATCAACAGGTCACAGGCTGCAAGCAACGCCGCCGTCGCTTGGTCCTGCCGCCCCTTCTTCAGCAGCTCTTCAAAAGTATAACCGCTATAAACAACGAGATGGATCTGACGCGACTTCAGCAGCCTGGCCAGGGCTGCCAGGGCCCGCGGCTGCAGGAAGGACTCGCCACCGGAAAAAGTAACACCACGGACATGCTTGTCACTTAAAATCTCCGCCGCCAGCTCATTAATGTCAGCCAACCTGCCGCCTTGCGGGTCGTGGGTCTGCGGATTGTGGCAGCCGGGACAGTTGTGGTGGCAGCCCTGGGTAAACACAACCGTCCGCACCCCCGGGCCGTCCACCACGCTTTGTCTGTGCAAGCCGGCAATTCTTAGCTGCATAACCCCACCCCCTTGCTATTTCTGCCCGTATTACTGCCTAAAACCTCGCCTGTACGGCGGCAGGTTTTTACCGGAAGTGTATCTTCCGGTCGCGCAGTTCAGCCAGTTTAGCGCTGTTAAAGCGTTCTTCCGTCGAAAGGTAGCCTGTAATGCGGCGAATGCGCCTGATATCCGTACCGCCGCAGCCCGGGCAGCAGTCGTCTATGACGCCGCTGTAGCCGCAGCTCCGGCATTCGTCAATGGGATAATTGATGCCGCCGTAGCCGACATCGGCTTCGCTCATATGCCTGACAATATCCTCCACCGCTTCATAGTTTTCTCCCGGCGGGGACTCCAGTTCCACATAGGCAATATGGCCGGCATCACAATACTTATGATACTGTCCTTCTATATCCAGCTTGCCGTAAAGGGACATGACGTAATTCACCGGTACATGGACGGAATTGGTGTAGTATTCCTTGTCCGTCACCCCCGGGATAACGCCATAGATCTCGCGGTCCAGCTTGATAAAGCGCCCGGACAGGCCTTCCGCCGGTGTGGCCAGGAGAGTAAAATTCAGGTCAAACTCATCCGAGAACTGTGCCATGCGTTTCGACATGTGGGAAACAATTTTCTGGCCCAGTTCCTGGGCTTCCTTGTCTTCGCCATGATGTTTGCCGATCAAGACCATCAGTGTTTCCGCCAGGCCGATGAAACCGATGGACAGGGTGCCGTTTTTAATTACCTCTTTAATGGGGTCATCCGGCTGCAGGTTCTCCGAACCCATGTACAGCTTCTGCCCCATTAAAAACGGCAGGTCCTTGGCCCGCAGATTGCCGATGATTTCGAACCTGTGCAGCAGCTGCCTGGCCGCCAGGCGCAGCAGGCGGTCCAGCTCCACGAAGAAAAGGTTAATATCGCGCGTCTGCAAAGCCAGCCGCGGCAGGTTGATGGAAACGAAGGCAATATTGCCGCGCCCGGCGGAAACCGCCTCGCCGTGGCGGTTGGCAATCACACGCGTGCGGCAGCCCATGTAGGCCACCTCATCCCCGTATTTGCTATTAAAAGAACTGTCCATGAAACTAAAGGTGGGATTGAGGCGCTTGGCCGCCACTTTCAGCGCATACTGGAAAATGTCGTAGTTGGGATCACCCGGGTCAAAGTTGACGCCTTTTTTCGTCCGGAAGACCAGGTTGGGGAAAATGGGGCTTTCCCCGCGGCCCAGACCCTTTTCAAAAGCTTTCAGCAAAGCCTTGGACACCGCCCAGCCCATCTCGCTGGTATCTGTCCCGAAGTTCAGCGAAGAGAAAGGTACCTGGGCACCGGCGCGGGAATGCATGGTGTTTAAACTATAAACCAGTCCTTCCATGGCCTGGAAGATTTCTTCCTCATCGGGCTGCCTGGGCATTTCCGCGATGATTTGCGCCATGGCGCGGTCAAAATGCGGAAAACTCTGGCCGCCGAACATATCATTCTGGTTGCTTTGCAGAATAATTGCCGCCTGGGCGGCCGCCGAAGCAATCCGCTTGGGGGGGCGGATATAACCGTAGCCAGTATTGAATCCCTGGCTTAACAATTTATATAAATCAATCTGCAGGCAGTTGAGCGTCTTGCCGTAATAGTCAAGGTCATGAATGTGAATGGCACCGTTGATATGAGCCTGGGCAAATTCTTCCGGCAGCAAATTGGACAGGTAATAGCTTTTGCTGGCCGCGCTGGCTATTTGCAGCATCTTGGCAGACGGTGAATTGGAAACATTGGCATTCTCCCTGCTTGTTTCAATTAAAATCTCTTTCACCGTGTCCATCAGGTCGCTTTTGCCTTCGCGAATCCTGTTTCTCCTGTCCCGGTACAATATGTAGGCTTTTGCCGTGCGGGCATGTCCGTTTTCAATCAGAACTTTTTCCACCACATCCTGGACTTCTTCCACCGCAGGTATGACGCCATTGTAACCCATTTTCACCAGTTCTTTAATAACCTGGGCGGTCAGGCGTTCGGCAATTTTCCTGTTCTCCCCGCCTACTGCTTTGGCCGCCTTGAAAATGGCGTCGGTGATTTTTTCCGCGTTAAACGGCACTACCCGTCCGTCGCGTTTGCGAATTTCTGTAAACATGTCATTCCCTCGCTCTCCGTAGCTAGTCGGTTTTTCCCTTCTTCCGCGGCATTTCTGCCAGTGCTTTTTTGAAATCGTCTATGTCCTTAAATTTGTGGTACACGGAAGCAAAGCGGACATAGGCCACTTCATCAATGGCCAGCAGTTTGGCCAGAACACGCTGCCCGATTTCATCAGATGTTACTTCCTGTATAAAACTGCTGCGCAATTCCTTTTCCAGCTCGTCCACCAGTTCCTCAAATACAGACAATGGTATTTTTTGCTTGCCCCCTGCATAGATGAGACCGTTGATTATTTTGGTGCGATCAAAGAGCTGCCTGCTCCCGTCACGTTTTACCACAATGAGCGGCGACTCTTCCAGTTTTTCATAAGTGGTAAAACGCTTTTCACACATGGTACACTCCCGCCGCCGGCGAATGGCGGCGCCTTCGTCTGTCGAACGGGAGTCAATCACACGGCTTTCCGGACATCCACAGTACGGGCATTTCACCGGCATACCTCCCTGCCACTGATACAACATATAGTATTGGCATTATTATACAACACCATATATAGTATGGCAAGGGTTTTTCAGCGGAAAAAGCGGGCGAAAGCAGGCGGCACGGCGGGCAGCCTGCAACTGTCACCCTGTAAGTCCTCTTACTTCCACCAGGATAGTATCTACGCCAATTTTCACTATATTTTCCCACGGAATGACATAATCGCGCCCGCTGCCCAAAAAACTGAACAGCCCTGTGCTGCCCGGGACGATAATGGCGGCCACACGCCCGTTTTCCAGGTCAAGATCCAAATCGCAGATCACACCAAGGCGCCTGCCGTCCACAATATTAATAACTTCCCTGCTGCGGAGGTCGGAAATTTTAACCATTTCACACCTCTTCTTTCTCTCCCTTTCCTACAGTATATGCTGCCTGGCCTGTCCGGAAACACAAAAAAAGGGCTTGCCGCGCCTGTACTTGTGCCGGGCAAAACCAAAAAAAATCACCCCGGACCGGCCGGGGAACTTTCAGGGCCAAAAATCGGAGACGGGAGCTACACGCCGGTAAAAAATCCGGCCGTCCACCTCCTGTATTTCAGCAACACGGATCAGGTTGGACTGGTTAAAAGCCTGTACCGCTTCGCCCGGAGGAGACAGGAACACGAAAAGCAGGGTGAGAAGCAGCATGATGCCTGTTGCCCCTCTGCAAAGCAATTTCTTGTGCACCTTCTCCACCTCCTTCAGCTGAAATCAAAGCTTACTGTACATGTTTCCGCAAATGAGAAAGGGCCGCTTTTTCCAGCCGTGAAACCTGGGCCTGGGAAATACCGATTTCGTCCGCTACTTCCATCTGTGTTTTCCCCCGGTAAAAGCGCAGGGTCAGAATCAGTTTTTCCCGCTCATTCAGTTTTTGCAGTGCCTCTTTGACGGCAAGAACTTCCAGCCACTTCTCATTTTCATTTTTTTCGTCCGAAATCTGGTCCATGACGAAAATCGGGTCGCCGCCGTCATGGTAAATGGGTTCGAAAAGTGAAACCGGTTCCTGGATGGCATCCAGGGCAAAAACTATATCTTCCCTTTTCAGGTCCAATTCACTGGCTATCTCGCTGATATTGGGCTCCCGGCCCAGGCGGTTGGCCAGGCTGTCCCGCACCTGCAGGACTTTGTAAGCAATGTCCCGCAGGGAACGGGAAACACGGATCGGATTGTTGTCCCGCAGATAGCGGCGGATTTCGCCGATAATCATGGGCACGGCATAGGTGGAAAACTTGACATTCTGTCCCAGATCAAAGTTGTCAATGGCTTTAATCAGGCCAATGCAGCCAACCTGAAACAGATCATCCACATATTCACCCCGGTTATTGAAGCGTTGGATAACACTCAGGACAAGCCGCAGGTTCCCGTTTACCAGCTTCTCCCTGGCGCTTTCATCCCCGGCCTGCAACTGTTTAAACAGCCGGCGCATTTCATCATTCTTCAGGACGGGCAGTTTTGCTGTATTCACTCCGCAGATTTCAACCTTGTTAAGCAAGCTCCATCTCCTCCCGGCTGAAAATGACAAGGAAGAAAATCCCCTGTCCTACCTGCAGTATATCCGGAGAGGGTGTTTTTATACAGATAAAGCTTGCATGGCCTGGCAGATTTTGCTTTATTCCATTTTCTTGATTTCTTTTTTCAGGCGTTTAATGATGCGTTTTTCCAGCCGGGAAATATAGGACTGTGAAATGCCAAGCAGTACGGCCACCTCTTTTTGCGTTTTTTCCTCCTGGCCCAAAAGGCCGAAACGCAGTTCCATAATCTTTTTTTCCCTGCAGTTCAGTTTTTCTATGGCAGAGTAGAGCAGTTTCCGTTCCACTTCCGCCTCCAGGTTTTTCAGCACCAGGTCATTTTCTGTTCCCAGCACGTCGGAAAGCAACAATTCATTGCCGTCCCAGTCCACATTCAGCGGCTCGTCAAAAGATACTTCCGCTTTTACTTTATTATTCCGCCGCAAAAACATTAAAATTTCATTTTCAATGCATTTTGAGGCATACGTGGCCAGCTTGATATTTTTATGCGGGTCAAAAGTGTTGACGGCTTTAATTAAACCAATGGTGCCGATGGAAACGAGATCATCAATATGAATGCCGGTATTTTCGAATTTTCTGGCAATATAAACCACAAGCCGCAAATTACGTTCAATTAAAACTGTTTTTACCGCATAATCTCCCTGTTTCAACTGTTCCAGCAGGTAAATTTCTTCTTCCTGAGAGAGCGGCGGGGGCAGAGTTTCCGAGCTGCCCACATAATAGATTTCCGGCAGGTATTCCAGCCCCAGTCGCTGCAGCAGCCGCAGGTACAGCAGGCGCAAACGCAGTCTCCAAAGCGCCGGTCTCAACAGCCTGCACCCCCTTGCGGCCCGAAAATAAACGGGTGCAGTAAGACCTGATAGTCATTGTCCAGAGACAATGTTGTTGACGTCAGGGCAAAAAGCAAATCCTGTCTCTCCTCTCTCTGGTCATTATGCTCCAGGATGACGCTTGCAGGCTTGTATGTCACCAAAACGCCGCCGTTCTCCAGGGAGCGAAAGGGGGCAACCCCAAACTGCACCGCCCGATCTTTGTCCAGCTGCTCCAGGGCGAGTACAGGATCGCCGCTCCCTTCGTATGCGGCACGTAACGCCTCCGGCAGCAGGCTGCGCAGCGCCTGGAAGCTGGCCACGCACAGCGGGCGTCCGGTCAGGGGTTCCCGCAGCTGGTTCCCGGTATCCACCATGGCCTGTACCTGAACGCACCTGCCGTCGTCACAGACAGTCAGCCGGCAGCGGCCGGCCTTTTGCCGGCGCCGGCGCTCACCAAAATGCCAGATCCCCGGCAGGATAATGAAAGCAATTATTACCCCGCCAAGGAGCATCCCCGGCCGCGGCGGCTCCAGGTAAAAAACGCCGCCGGAAAG
>DUUE01000341.1 GCA_012841735.1 Bacillota bacterium
CGGGAGTACCAAAATAAGGCGGGGGAATCAAGCAAAAAGTTTGTATTATGCAGTATGGTTGACGATCCGGCGTTATAAATGATATCATTATTACGTTGTTGAACAATATTTCACATGGCAAACGCGAGCAAACAACAAAGAGGGTTAAGGAGTGATAATTAAAGTGACTGAAGCCAACAACTTACAAAAGGAAAGAAATCAATTGTATATTGATATTTGCAACAAGAAAAGACCGGCGAGAGTGCCGATTACTGCCGATATCAGCGTGGAAGCTGCTTTAGAAAAATTGGGTTATTCTCTATTACGGGAATTATACAGCCCGGAAAAGGTTTATGAAGCCGCGGAAGAAATGGCACGTCTTTTCGACACAGATAACTTGCCGACTATACCTTTTACCCAGGCGGCAGTTTATCGTTATGTTGATCAAAAGTTTATGCAGCCCGGAGCCGACGGTTTTTTCCAACATCCCAACATTGCTCCCATGGAATTTGATGAATATCCGGAATTTATCAAAGATCCCTTTGAGTTTATCGTTAACAAGATTCAGCCGCGAGTCTTTGGCATCCTGCAAGATGACCCCGTGCTGGGTCATGTCAAGCTTAAAATAGCCAGGGATGTGGTTGCTTCAAAGTTTGCCGGGATGAGAGAAAGGCTGGTGCAAAAATATCAACGGGCAGATGCGTTGACACCCTGTAATATGCTCTGGGCGCCCTTTGATTTTATCGCCGACTATATTCGCAGTTTCTCCACGATTTTAGTGGATATGAAGAGAAGACCGCAATGGGTCTTGGATGCTTGTGATGCGGTTCTGGAGTATGAAATCAGGCAAATCAAAAATACACCGCGTCGTGGGAAGATTCCCGTTATTGCTTTCCCATTGCATATGCCGCCCTTTATGCGACCCGCTGAAATGGAAAAATTCTGGTGGCCCAGTTTTAAAAAGCTGATCATTGCTACCCAGGAAGCCGGCTTCATGCCTTCCATCTACTGTGAGCAAAACTGGGATAATTATCTGGACATGTTAAATGATTTACCCGGTACACTTATAATTGGTTTTGAGGCATCAAACCTAAAGCTGGTTGCCAAAAAGGTTACTACGCGTCACATCTTTACCAACGGTTTTCCCTCTATTTTGTTAAAGACGGGTACTAAAGAGGAATGTGTCGACGCAGCAAAAAGAGTTATTGATGATATAGCAGGTGGCGGCAATTATATTTTCGCAATCAATAAGCCTGCTATTCGCGGCAACGATTTTCAGGTGGAAAATTTACAAGCCGTTATTGAGTGCCTGAAAGAATACGGCAAATATTAAATCACAACAAAAAGGGAAGGGAGAAGAAAATGGATAGAAAATATGGAAGTGTTCTTTCGCGCGAAGAGTTGATTGAAAAATATAACCTGTCCGCAGATGATCAAGTATATTTACTGTACATTTTTGAAGATATTGAGAAAGAAATTTTTAGATTTTTATCCGCCCACCTTTGATTTTGAGCATACCGGTTGGGATAGGAATTATCCCAACCGGTTTTTATAACCTGCACCGGTAACAATTCATTGAATACCATGAAGAATGAGTGTTATAATGCAATTATTGAATATGTAAAGGAGATGTGCCTTGTGAAAAACAGAGCAGCAGAGATTGTACCAAAGCGGGGAGGTATGTATATAAGCTAAATATACAAAACCTCCCGAAGGTTACAATCAAACTTTAGGAGGTTTATTAATTGCATAGATCAGATTTGATAAACATTGGGCTTGACGAAAGGTTTTTAAAGGAAGCCGAAGGGTATGAAGTCCTTTATGTAGGCCGGGTTTCCTCCCAGCATAAGGATATGTACAGCGTTATTACCGCAGCGGGAGAAATTAAAGCGGTGGTTTCCGGCAGATTTCGTTATCTTGCCGGGGGTCTGGCTGAGTATCCGGCCGTGGGTGACTTTGTCATGCTGGACCGTACCGACAATGCAAGAGGGCAACGCAGTCATTCACCATGTGCTGGCCAGAAAAAGCGCCTTTCTCAGGAAGGTGGCCGGGACAGCAAAAGATGCACAAGTTGTTGCAGCCAACATTGATACGGTTTTCATCTGCATGTCTCTAAACAATGACTTTAACCTGCGCAGGCTGGAGCGATACCTTTCCATTGCCTGGGACAGCAGGGCAACTCCCGTAATTGTGCTTACAAAGTCCGACCTCTGTGATAACCTGGAAAGAAAGCTTAAGGAAGTAGCAACGATGGCACCCGGGGTGGATGTACTGGTAACCACAAGTGTTACGGGTGACGGGTACTCAGCGGTGAAAAAATATGTCCGCAAGGGACAGACGGTTGCCTTTATCGGTTCGTCGGGAGTGGGGAAATCCACCCTGATAAACCGGCTGGCCGGTGAGGATTTGCTGGCCATAGGCGGGTTAAGGGATGACGACAAAGGAAGGCATATCACCACCAGGC
>DUUE01000164.1 GCA_012841735.1 Bacillota bacterium
CCCCCAGGACGGGCGCATGTCGATCAGGGTGGAGGGGCGCACCGTGGACGTGCGGGTGGCCACCATGCCCGCCAGTTTCGGCGAGCGGGTCACACTGCGCCTTTTGGAGCGC
Organism: Bacillota bacterium; assembly: GCA_012841735.1. Classification (GTDB taxonomy): domain Bacteria; phylum Bacillota; class Dethiobacteria; order Dethiobacterales; family Dethiobacteraceae; genus DUUE01. The sequence goes on from DUUE01000164.1 coordinate 113, forward strand.
AGCGGCAGGACCATAACCCTGGAAGACCTGGGTGTGGCGCCGCGGATCCTGGAGCAATTTAAACAGATGATTAACCTGCCTTACGGGTTTATCCCGGTGACGGGCCCCACAGGCAGCGGCAAAAGTACCACCCTTTATGCCAGCCTGGCGGCGGTGGACAGGGTGGCCAAAAATGTGATTACCATTGAAGACCCGGTGGAATACCGGATGGAAGGGATCAACCAGATTCAGATCAACCCCAAAGCCGGGCTGACTTTTGCTTCCGGCCTGCGGTCCATCCTGCGGAGCGACCCGGATATTATTATGGTGGGGGAAATCAGGGACCGGGAAACGGCCCAGATTGCCATTGAGTCGGCGCTGACAGGCCATTTGGTCTTTACCACGCTGCATACAAATGATGCGGCAGGAGCCATCAGCCGCCTGACGGAAATGGGAGTGGAACCGTACCTGACGGCTTCCTCGGTGATCGGGATCCTGGCGCAAAGGCTGGCACGCAAACTGTGCCCGCAGTGCAAGGAAGAATATTATCTCACTAGGGAGGCGGCGGCAAAGCTTGCCGACTTCCCGCTGGAGCCGGGAGAAGAAAAGATCAGGCTTTTCCGCCCGCGCACAAGCGGCTGTATCCGCTGCAGCAATACCGGTTATTCCGGCCGGATTGGCATATTTGAGCTGCTGCCGGTAACGGAAGGGATTCAGAAGCTTGCTTTGGAGCAGCGGTCGGCTGCAGAAATAAAGCGCCTGGCAGTACAGGAAGGCATGATTACACTGCGCCAGGACGGTTTAAGCAAAGCGAAGCTGGGAATTACATCAATTGAAGAAGTATTGAGGGTGGTTTTGTAATGGAACTGGATCTTACTGCTATCCTGCGTGAATTGGTGGAGAGGAAGGGTTCCGACCTGCACCTGGCTGCAGGTACCCGGCCCATGATCCGTGTTTTTGGCGAGCTCATACCGCTGGACCTGCCGGTCCTGAACAGTGAGGAGATTAAAAAACTGCTGTTTTCCATCCTGGATGAAAAACAGCAGCAGGAACTGCTGGCAGAACGGGAATTGGACTTTTCCTATTCGCTGTCGGGCGTCAGCCGTTTCCGGGGCAGTGCCATTTTCCAGCGCGGCTCCGTTGATGTGGCCATCCGTGCTGTGCCGTGGAGCATTCCTACAGTGGAGGAACTGGGGTTGCCGCCCGTGATCTCCACTTTTTCCCGCCTGCCGCGGGGGCTGGTGCTGGTGACGGGACCGACGGGGAGCGGCAAAAGCACAACACTGGCAGCTATGATTAATCTGATCAACACGGAGCGCGCCGTCAATATTATTACCGTGGAAAACCCCATTGAATTTTTGCACAGCCATAAAAAGTCAATTGTCCGGCAGCGGGAGGTGGGCAGCGATACCCATTCCTTTGCCAGGGCGCTGCGCCACATGCTGCGCCACGACCCCGATGTTATTCTCATCGGGGAAATGCGGGACATGGAGAGTATATCCATCGCCCTCACGGCGGCGGAAACGGGGCATTTGGTCTTTTCCACCCTGCACACGCAGACGGCGCCGCTGGCCGTGCACCGGATTGTGGATGTCTTCCCCGAGTCCATCCGTGCATATATCCGCCTGCAGCTGGCAGATTCCCTGAAGGGCGTCATTTCACAGCAGCTTATTCCGCGGGCGGACGGCCAGGGACGGGTGGCGGCGGTGGAGGTGCTGGTGAATACGCCGGCCGTCAGCAATATGATCAGGGAAGGCAATGAACACCAGCTCTACACGGCCATGCAGACGGGGCGCAAATTCGGCATGCAGACCATGGACAGCGCCCTGGCGGAGCTCTGCCGGCGCGGTGTGATTACGGCGGAGGAAGCTTTAAACCGCTCCGTCAACAAAGCCGAACTGGAGAGGGCGCTGGGCTGATGCTGGTGCCGGCGGCCTTTATCTGCGGCCTGCTTGTCGGCTCGTTTCTGAATGTCTGCATTTACCGCCTGCCGCAAGATGAGTCGGTCATATACCCGCCGTCACACTGTCCGTCCTGCGGCCGGAGGCTGCGGGCGACGGAACTGGTACCGCTGCTCAGCTACCTGTGGCAGCGGGGGCGCTGCCGTGGCTGCGGGGCTGCCATTTCCCCGCGTTACCCGCTGGTGGAAGCAGTGACGGGTGCAGTTTTTGCCGCCCTGGCCTGGCGGTACGGCCCGCCTGCCGTGCTGTGGCATGCCGCTTTCTTTGCCCTGCTGCTTGTCATTTTTTTCATTGACCTGGACCACCAGCTGATTCCCAACCGCCTGGTGCTTTTGCTGGCGGCCCTGGTCCCTGTCCGCCTGCTGGCCGGGGAGGTGCCGCTTGTGCAGGCGGCGGCGGGGATGCTGCTGGGCGGCGGGCTTTTTTCCCTGCTGGCAGTGCTCAGCCGGGGCGGCATGGGAGGGGGCGATATTAAACTGGTTGCCGTGTTGGGGCTGTGGTTTGGCTGGAGGTTGTTGCTGCCGCTCATGTTTCTTGCTTTTTTCTGCGGCGGCGCGGTCGGGGTTTTTCTTCTTGCCCTGAAG
>DUUE01000055.1 GCA_012841735.1 Bacillota bacterium
CAAACATTATTTAACACCTCGATTTCCAGGTCCCGGCTGCGCAAATAATCCATGGCTTCCTGTAAAACCGGGGGTGGACCGATCAATTCCAGGGTCAGATTGCCGTACGGCGTGTCTTTGATCCGGTCGATGCTGCCATAGAGAATATTGGCCTCCACATTGTATTTGCGGATCAGGGAAGAAATTACAGGCTCACCGGCTGAAGCGCCAATAAAAGCGACACGCACCAGCCGGCTGTGTGCCTGCTTGTCCCGGGCGGGAGAACGCTGCAACAGTTCCGCAGGAAATTCCCTGCTTAACACTGTATTGACAAAACTGCGCGCAGTCGGTGAACCGGGAGCGGTGAAAACATCAAGAACATCGCCAACTTCCACAATACGGGAATCGTCAATTACCGCCACCCGGTCACATGCCTCTTTAATTACATTCATATCATGGGTAATCAGTAAAATGGTCAGGTTAAACCTGCTGTTAATATCCCGCAGGAGCTGCAAAATGGAACGGGTGGTCTGCGGGTCCAGGGCAGATGTGGCCTCATCGGACAACAATAACTTCGGGTTGTTGGCCAAAGCCCGGGCAATGCCGACCCTTTGTTTTTGTCCCCCGCTCAGCTGGCCGGGATATGCTTCCGCTTTGTCGGCCAACCCCACCAGCTCCAGGAGTTCATAAGTCCGTTTGACAGCTGCCTGCCGGGGAACATTGGCTATTTCCAGCGGGAACATGACGTTACCAAAAACAGTCCTGGAGGACAACAGGTTAAAATGCTGGAATATCATGCCGATTTTTTGCCGGACAGCCCGCAGCTCATGCTTGTTCAGGGTGGTAATCTCACGGCCTTCCACCTTAATTGAGCCTGCCGTCGGTTTTTCCAGCATATTGATGCACCTGATGAGAGTGCTTTTACCTGCACCGCTCAGGCCGATAATACCAAAGATTTCTCCTTTTTTTACCGTAAGACTGACATTGTCCAAAGCGGTAATTTTTTGTCCGGAGGCTGTAAATATTTTAGTCAGGTTTTTAATTTCAATCACTTTGGTGCCCTCCCACAACGCTTGGTGCGAGAACGAGGCTCTTTTTTCACGAATCATAAGTATAACATATTACGCAAGGTAAGGCAAAAACCTTTTTCCAGCGGGTGTGCCCGTTTTTACTCCCGGTTTTAACGGGAGCCGGCCGGCGCACACCCGCATCATTATCCTTCACGGGTAAAGGGCACTGCAGCTTTGGCTCTCATGAAAACTTTAATTATTTCATTTACAAGCAGTGGCAGCATGGAGAAAACAATAACCAGCGCCCAATCCCGCAGGCTTAAGTTCACCACATTGAAGGCGGCGGCTAAAAATGGCACGGAAATGACGCCAAACTGGAGCAGGAAACCAACTACAATGGCACCGATTAAATAGCGGTTGGAAAAAATGCCAATGCTTACAATGGACTTGCTGGAGTTTCTGACCGTAAGAGAATAAAACAACTGGGAAGCGGCCAAAACCACAAAAGCCATCGTTCGCGCATACGTTAAAACATGTGCGGGTATATCGGCCGCGCCTATGCTGTAGCCGTGTTCCGCTATGCCAAAACAGAAGGCAAGCAGGGTTAAAATGCCAATCAAAGTGCCGCCGATAACCGCCCTGAGACCGGCACCCTGCGCGAAAAAGCTTTCCTGCGGATCTCTCGGCTTTTTGGACATTACGTCTTTGTCACCGGTATCCACACCCAGGGCAATGGCCGGCAGGGAGTCGGTGATTAAATTGATCCACAAAATTTGTGTGGGCAGCAAGGGTACCGGCCAGAAGAAAAGAATGGAAAACAGGATGGTAAACACTTCTCCCAGATTACAGGATAAAAGGAAAATAACAGCTTTCTTAATATTATTATAAATATTCCTGCCCTCTTCAATGGCACGTACTATGGTGGTAAAATTATCATCCGTCAGAATCATGTCACTGGCACCCTTTGCCACATCAGTGCCGGAGATCCCCATGGCTACGCCGATATCGGCATATTTAAGCGAGGGTGCGTCGTTGACACCGTCACCCGTCATGGAAACAATATTGCCGTGTGCCTTATATGCCCTGACAATTTTCACCTTATGTTCCGGTGAAACCCTGGCAAAGACACGGTAATCTTTGATCCGTTGGGAAAACTCCTCGTCCGAAAGTTCGTCAATCTCTGCTCCTGTCATGCTTTGTTCCCTGGATACGGCTATGCCAAGTTCCCTGGCAATGGCAACGGCCGTATTTCTATGGTCGCCTGTAATCATAACGGGAGTTATGCCGGCCAGTTTGGCTTTGCCGATGGAATCCTTAACCTCGGGGCGGGGCGGGTCAATCATGCCGACCAAACCGATTAAAGTCAGGTCTTGCTCCATTTCTGCCGGGTCAATGACGGTTGCAGTATCTTTGTAAGCGGCGCCCAAAACCCGCAGGGCTTCACTGGACATCTCTTCAGCTATCTGCAAATAGTGGGATTTTAATTCGTCTGTCAGCGGCACGACCTTGCCATTAACGAGCACACTCCGGGAGAGCCTGATGATATTGTCAAGTGCTCCCTTTGTATGAACGCGGTAACCGCCTTCCCATTCAGTCAGCGTTGACATCAGTTTGCGGCCGGAATCAAACGGCTTCTCGCCCACTCTTTTATACTTTCGGGTAAGTTGTGCTTTGGACAAATGATAACGTTCACCCAAAACTACCAGGGCAATTTCCGTGGGATCGCCGGTAGCTGCGCCGTTTTCGTAAGTGGCATCAGAACAGAGAACCAGCGTTTTTATCAGGTCCTCCAGATCACCTGTTGCCTGAAAGCCGGTGCCGGCCTGTGGCACTTCTGCCGGCTGCCGATAAGTATAACTTTTAACAACTGTCATTTTGTTTTGCGTAAGCGTACCTGTTTTGTCCGAGCAGATAATATTGACGGAACCCAGAGTTTCCACTGCCGGCAGTTTTTTCACAATGGCATTGATTTTGGACATTTTAGTTACACCCAGGGCCAAAACAATGGCCACAATGGCAGCCAAGCCCTCCGGAATGGCGGCGACCGCCAGACTGATTGCCGTCAGGAACATGTCAAACAAATCGCGCTTTTGCAACAGTGCAATGACAAAGATGGCGGCACAAATACCAATGGCTATAAAGCCCAGCACTTTCCCCAATTCTTCCAGTCTTTTCTGCAAAGGCGTCATTTCTTCATGGTCATCGTCCAAGATCTGTGCAATTTTACCCACTTCAGTATTCATGCCGGTCGCTACTGCCACGCCTTCGCCGCGGCCATAGGTCGTTAAGGTGGACATAAACGCCATGTTTACCCTGTCGCCCATGGGAGTATTGGGATCCCGAAGAATTTCAGCGGCATTCTTGTCGGCAGGAACAGATTCTCCCGTCAGGGCGGATTCCTCAACCTGTAAATTTACGCTTTCAATTAAGCGTAAATCTGCCGGGACAAAACGGCCTGCATCAAGAATAACAATATCGCCGGGAACAACTTCCTCCGAACTGATTTCCTTTACTTCTCCGTTACGCCTGACAAGAGCCCTGGGGGTCGTCATCTTCTGCAACGCCTCGATGGCTTTTTCCGCCTTGTGCTCCTGCACCACACCGATAACGGCGTTTAAAATTACAACCAGCAGGATGATAAGGGCGTCAATATATTCCTGAATGACAATGGTAATGACAGTGGCGCCCAGCAAAACATAAATCAGCATATCCTGCAGCTGGGCAAAAAAGAGCGCCACCAGGCTTTTTTTCGGCTTGCCCTTCAGTTTGTTTGCGCCATACTGTTCCAGCCTCTTGTGCGCCTCTTCATCAGTTAGTCCCTCCGTCCCCACGACATTTAACTCCTGTAGTACCTCTTCCTGCGATTTTGCATACCACATCTTCTGCACCCCTTGTATTTTGTATTTTTGCAACGAAACAGGCTGTGCTTTGCTAAAATCGTTTCTGCAAGAAGAAAGACTCTGCATCCTGTGCATAAAAAAACAAGGATGCAGAGTCTCACGTTTTCACAATAAAGCCGGGCATAGTGCCGTAATGACGACTTTATGCTGCAATACAAGCAGACGTTACTCCCTCTGACTTAAGTAAAGTTTATCACATGTGCTGCCGGGGCGTCAATTGCCTACCGGGTGTAAAATGTGTTTGTCAAGCGGAAGTAATAAAGCTCAAGCAGGGAAAAACAGCCATAAAGTAGAAATTGACCGGGGAACAGTTTAAATTCTGCTATTACTCTGAAAAACGGGAGGTAAGAGCATGGGAAAAAAGGTGTATGTTGAAGCTGCCAATACCCTGCCTGTATACGATGAGTGCGATATACCTGTCGTCGGCGGCGGCAGCGCCGGGCACAGTGCGGCGATTGCGGCGGCACGGGCCGGTGCACGCAATATTATTATCATGGAACGCTACGGTTACATGGGCGGTGATGTTACAGGCGGTTATGTTATTATGGTACCAAAGCTTTCCTGGTATAATAAGTCCTTTGTCCGCGGCCTGCAGGAAGAGTGGTTCACACGTTTGGAGAAAATACCGGAGGCAGTTTTGGGCCCGCGCCTGGACCAAATAGGCGATACCGACCCTGCCATGCTTAACGCCTGGAGAGCTATTCACGGGTGCGTCAGTGAAAGCAAGCCGCACAGGCTGGTCCGGGCAGTTTATTTTGATCCGCAGCAGCTGAAAATTGAAATGGACAAAATGCTGCTTGAAGAAAAAGACAGCATCAGGGTGCTGTATCACAGCTGGGGCACAAAGCCGATTATGGAAGGCAATGAAGTTAAGGGAGTAATATTTGAGAGCAAAGAAGGGCGGCAGGCTATCCTGGCCAAGGTTGTCATTGATGCCACCGGTGACGGGGACATCTTCCGCCAGACAGGAACCCCCTATAAGGCCCTGGCGGACAGCAATACCCGCTCAAATACCACGGCGCTTGTGTGGCGTATCGGCGGCATCAACTGGGATCTTTACTATGAATGGCGAAAAGCAAATCCGGATGCGGGTGCCGCCCTGTACAAAGGACTTGCCAAGGTTGCCGGTTACCGCTGCGCTCCCATCCCTTCAAACCGCAACGATATCTGCTGGATAAA
>DUUE01000218.1 GCA_012841735.1 Bacillota bacterium
CTCGTCCCTGGTTTGGTGATGCTTACCAGGTAAATACGAGAGAGTGAGCCTTAATTTCCTGCTTAACAATCCAAAGGTGGCCTAACTTTCGTGGCCATTTATGCTGATTTTAACATGGCCAATGACATTTGAACTGCAATCAAAACATCTGAACCGGGTAATGAAACTGTTTTTCGTAATCTTGACATTGACAATTTGCTTAAGGTATACTTTCTTATATTCTGGATAAAAAGTGCCTGGAGAGGAACGATCATGAAAAGGACATATCAGCCTAAAAAAAGAAAGAGAAAAAGAATCCATGGTTTTCTAAAAAGAATGAGTACAAAAGCCGGACGGATGGTCTTAAAAAGACGGCGCGCAAAGATCAGAAAAAGAATAAGCGCTTGATCTAGAAATGGATCTCGTCCGTTTAAAGAAAAGCTGGGAGTTTAAGCGCGTTTATCGTTTCGGAAAGACTCTGGTATCACCCAATGTGGTTCTCTATTATCATGTAAACCGGCTCAACTATAACCGCATCGGTTTTTCGATCAGTAAAAAGATCGGAAAAAGTGTGGTCAGAAATCGCATTAAGCGAATCTATAGGGAAGCCTTTCGTTCGATGCGGGAAAATCTGAAAAAGGGTTTTGACTTTGTGCTGGTGGCCCGGAAACCGGTGATCCAGATGAATTTCCACAAAGCGCGGGAGGAGCTGCTCTTTCTTTGTATGAAAGGAAAATTGCTCAACTGAACTTAAACAGGATCCTCGCCAAATTGTTTTTATATCTTATTCTAATTTACCAGAGAGTTATATCACCACTAAAACCGCGGGTTTGCCGTTTCTATCCTTCATGTTCGCAGTATTGTTATGAGGCGATAGCACGATACGGGGTAATCAAGGGAATGATGCTCGGTATAAAGAGGATATTGCGTTGCCATCCGTTCAACCCCGGAGGATACGATCCTGTTAAGTGAGTAAGATTTATTAGGAGGATTTATAAATGGGTCAATTGATTGACGCAATTGCCGAATTATTTGGTATCGTGCTAAGCTATGTTTATACCATCATCCCTAATTTCGGCATTTCAATTATTATCTTAACAGTTCTGGTCAAATTGATCACCTTTCCATTAAATAACAAGCAAATTCAATCCGCCAAAAAGATGCAAGAGCTACAGCCTGAGATTAAACGGATCCAGACGAAGTATAAACACGATAAAGAGAAACAGAACAAGGCCATGGCAGAATTATTGCAGCAGCACAATGTTAACCCCATGGCCGGCTGTCTTCCTTTGTTGATCCAGTTTCCCATTTTGGTCGGGATGTTCCGACTGCTTAGCCAGGCTGATAAATTCATCAAGATTGAATTTAACTCTTTTCTGATTCCCGCCTGGGAATTTATCGACTTACTGCATATTGAAAAATTTAATGCTGCCTACCTCCTCAATCCAGAATCTCTGGCCTATTACATGTTTCCACTCATTGCCGGCATTACCACCTTCATTTACCAGAAGCAAACCCTGGGAGATACAAACCAAAAACTGATGTTATATATGATGCCGGTATTGATAGTTTACTTTAGTTTTACTTTCCCGACAGGATTGGTTTTATATTGGATCCTGAACAACCTGTTTTCTATGGGGCAACATTATGTCATGAACTATATGAAAGGAATAAAGGGAAAAAGCCCGGAAGATAAAGGGGAAAAGGGAGATAAACAACAAAAATGATCGAAATCGAAACTACTGGTCGGACAATTGACGAGGCGATCCAAAAGGCTCTGGATACCCTCGGCGTTAAGAGAAATAATCTAGATATCAAGGTGTTGAGTGAACCGGCTCAAGGCCTGTTTAATTTGATTGGGGCAAAAGATGCCCGGATCAACGCAAAGGTATTATTTCCACCGGCACAGTATCTCGAACACTTTCTGGCGGAACTGATCAAGTATATGAATCTTGAAGGGACAGTAGCAGTCGAGGAAGACGAGGAAAAAATTATCGCATCCATTAACGGCAAGCGTATAGGATCTTTAATTGGACGGCGCGGGCGAACTTTAAATGAATTACAGTATCTACTGAACACGATTATTAAACGACAATTTTCAGGAATCAAAAAGATGATCATCGTTGACGTGGAAGGATACCGGGAAAGGCGAGAAAAGACGCTGACGCAACTGGCAAAAAGTATTGCCAGAAAAGTGGACAGGCTTGGCGAGGAACAGGTGCTGGAACCGATGACCCCTCAAGAGAGAAGGATCATTCACCTGGCATTAAAGGGAGATAATAATGTAATAACCTACAGCAAAGGGGAGGAACCCTACCGCAAAGTAGTGATTGCGCCGCGTTAAAATATGGGCCGGCAGCCGCTCCTTTGCGGGAGCGGTTTTTTGATCAATCAATGAATTAAGAGTTGCCTTTTTCGGTGTCAACGTCCGCTAGAAAACATATTTGCATGAAGGGGCATTTGTTTTGTTTTCAGATACGATTACGGCAATCAGCACACCAATGGGCGAAGGAGGGATCGGGATCGTCAGAATGAGCGGTCCCGATGCTTTTCGCATTGCGCGAAAGATATTTTTTACCTCAAAAAGTAATCAACCCGATTTCCCCCGTTCTCATTTTCTCTATCACGGTTATATTGTCGATGGGCAGGGAGACCCGATCGACGAAGTGCTGTTGTCTTTTATGAAGGCGCCTCACACTTATACGCGAGAGGATACGGTGGAAATAAATTGTCACAGCGGTGTATTTACACTGCGCCTGATTTTGGATTTAACGATTAAAAACGGGGCCAGGCTGGCTGAACCGGGGGAGTTTACAAGAAGAGCTTTTCTTAACGGGCGGATAGATTTGAGCCGCGCCGAGAGCATACTGCACGTCATTAGAGCGCGTTCCGCAGAGGGGGTTAAGCAAGCTGCACTTAACCTGCAGGGAAGGCTCTATCGAAAGACTACGGGCATACGGGACTCAATTATAACAACCCTGGCCAGGGTGGATGCAGTAATCGATTTTCCTGAAGATGTGGAGGCGGATTTGCTATTTTTTAAGCAGGTGAAGGACGAGCTGGAGGCAATCAGCAGAACTCTTCAGGAGCTGATTGCTACTGCAGAGAGAGGAAGGGCCTACCGGGAAGGGATAGATACAGCCATTGTGGGAAGACCCAATGTGGGAAAGTCTTCGTTGTTAAATGCTTTGCTCCGGCAGCAACGTGCAATTGTCCATGATATGCCGGGAACAACGCGGGATCTCCTGGAGGGTTATCTGCTGATCGGGGGGTATCCCTTGCGCCTGATTGATACGGCAGGAATTCATGATACGGCAAATCCCGTCGAGCAGATTGGGATTACACGGACCAAGGAAGCAGTAGCCGCGGCGCGACTACTGCTTGTTGTGTTGGATGGCTCACAACCATTGCAAAAGGCGGATGAGGCCGTAATGGATCTGGTTGCCGAGGAACACAAATTGATTATTGTGGTGAATAAAAAAGATCTCAAGCCGTTATTGAATATCAGCGCTCTAGAACAGCGTTTTCCGGGCGTAAAGGTTGTCCGTACTGCCGCAATAGCAGGGGAAGGTATCCAGCTATTGGAAGAATCGATTGTTGAACTATTGGATCAAAGCTTTACAAGTTCCGGTGAACCGGCGCAGCTTTTGTCGATGCGACATGAAATAGCTGCCAAAGAAGCCCTGGTCAGCGTTAAAAATGCCATCGAGGCCTGCGAGAGCCGTCCTTTAGAGTTTGTAAGCCTTGAGTTAAGGGAAGCCTGGCATAAACTCGGCGAAATTACCGGCGATACAGTCGATGACCAGCTTTTAGATAAAATTTTTAGTGAGTTTTGCATTGGCAAGTGAACAAAAAGGAGCAGAGGATGGATAGCCGGGATAACCTTCTCCAGGAAGTGATCGAGAGTTTAGGCCTAGAAATTGACGTTCGAAAGTACAATCAATTACAAAAGTATGTGCAGATATTATTGGAAAGGGTATCCGTCCAGCGCCTGGTCGGAGATAATACTCCCTACCTGCTTTATCATAAACATATCTACGATTCCCTTTATCTCCTTTCGTTGATGCAATTGCCACTCTTCGAGATCTTAGACCTGGGAACCGGTGCGGGTTTACCCGGTATACCTTTAAAAATTTGCTTGCCCGAACATGTGTTTTTTTTAATGGATGCAAATCGCGCGCGCATTAATTTTTTAAGGAGAGTAATGCGAGAGCTCGCCTTGGAGCGTTTGCATTTTTTGCCGGGACGGGCCGAAGAGTGGGGGCAGAATCCTGATTTTCGCGAGAGATTTGGAGTGGTCGTCAGCCGGGCGGTTGCTCCGGCTGTGGTTCTCGCTGAGTTAGCCCTGCCGCTCTGCAGTGTCGGCGGGCAGGTTATATTCTATAAAGGACCACGGGGCAACGAGGAAATGAGAGAGGCGTCAAAGGCTATTTCGATTTGTGGCGGCAGCATCGATTCTTGCAAGCAATATCGTCTCCTCACCGGAGAAGAGCGATGCATCTACATTGTTAAAAAGATAAAAAACACCCCTCCACAATACCCCAGGCGGGTTGGCAGACCAGCCAAGCAGCCTCTGCGCGACTAATTGATTATTAATTGAAGGAATGCACTCTCCGTTGTCTAATAATTTTCATAAGCCAAAAAAGCAGGTGATTGTTAATGAAAGAAAACCGGTTTCATAATCTTTTATTTCCTGATCCTGAACCGGGCAAGGACAAGGTGGCTGTGATAAAGATACAGGATATCGAGCCCAATCCTTATCAGCCAAGACGGAATTTCCCCGATGATACAATTGCGGAGTTGATGCAATCGATCAAAACCTACGGACTACTGCAGCCGATCATTGTTCGTCGCGCCGGCCGCTCTTTCCAACTGGTAGCCGGGGAAAGGCGGTTGGTGGCATGTAAAAAACTAGGTTTGAATACGATAACGGCCATCATCAAGGATTTATCCGACAGCGCCATGGCTGCAATTGCCCTCATCGAAAATTTGCAAAGAGAAAATTTAAACTTTATTGAAGAGGCTAGCGGTTACGCACGGTTGATCAATGAGTTTAACCTGACCCAGGAAGTGCTGGCGCAGCGCCTCGGAAAGAGTCAATCGACCATCGCCAATAAGTTAAGATTGTTAAAATTACCGGAATCGGTTAAACGTGCCTTAATCGAGGAGAAGCTTACGGAACGGCATGCCCGGGCATTGCTCAAATTGAACACCGAGGCCCAACAGAAAAAAATGATCGCCGAAATTATCGACAAGGGACTTACCGTGAGCCAGGCTGAAAAAAGAATCGAACAACTGCTTGGCACGGCAAAGGCAAAGACCAAAAAAATCAACAAAGGGATTATCCGCGATCACCGCATTTTTTTGAATACAATTCGTGAAGCAGTCAGGCTGATTAAAGATTCCGGGCTTTCACCTGAAGTTGAGGAAAAGGTGGAAGATGATTTTATCGAGGTGAAAATTAGGTTGTTCCGGCGCTGAAAGCAGCTTGCAGCGCCATTGAGGCCTCGATGCAGTAAAAAAGAGGTGGAGCAGCAGTTGACAACATGTTTGTAAAATCACAAATAAGAGGAGCGAAACGATGTCTCATGTAATTGCCATAGCGAACCAAAAAGGCGGGGTAGGGAAAACGACAACCGCAGTTAATTTAAGCGCCGCCCTTGCTCAACTGGGATATAAAGTGCTTCTACTGGACAGCGATCCACAGGGCAACGCGACTAGCGGTGTCGGTCTACAGAAGAAAGACATCAAGGCCTGCATCTATGATGCCCTGATTAACGAAATCGGTTTAGAGAAAATTATTCTGCCTTCAGCATGGAAAAATTTATATGTCGTTCCCGCCACAATTCAACTGGCAGGAGCGGAAATCGAACTTGTACCCACCGTATCGCGTGAGGTTAAGCTCAGGGAGGCATTAAAAACAGTTAAAAACAATTATGCTTACGTGATTATCGATTGCCCGCCATCGCTGGGGCTGTTAACCCTGAATGCTTTAACCGCCGCCGACGGTGTCATCATCCCAATTCAGTGCGAGTATTATGCCCTGGAAGGCCTGGGGCAGTTGATGAATACGATCACGCTGGTGCGCAAACACCTCAATGAAAAGTTAAAAATCGAAGGTGTAGTGCTCACCATGTATGACTCTCGGACAAAGCTGTCTGAGCAGGTAACGCAAGAAGTAAAAAATCACTTTAAAGAGCTTGTATATGACACCATCATTCCCCGCAATGTACGCCTCAGCGAGGCGCCGAGTTATGGAAAACATATTCTTGATTATGATCCGCATAGCAGGGGTGCGGCACTATACCTTGCACTCGCGAAGGAGGTTGCTAGATGGCCAGTGAAAAAAGGCGATTAGGCAGAGGACTGGAAGCGCTCATTCCGGCAGCGGCAGAAAGCGATTCGGAGGTAAAGGAAATCGACATCTCACTGATCCAGGCCAACCCCTATCAGCCACGGGCCAATTTTGACCCTGACAGATTACAGGAACTGGCGGACTCAATCAGAGAACACGGCATTGTTCAAGCCCTGGTGGTTTCTCCCAATGAAGAAGGTTATACTCTTGTTGCCGGTGAAAGGCGTTTTCGCGCCGCTCAATTAGCCGGACTTAGCAAGGTGCCGGCCATAGTGCGCGATTACGATCAGAGCGAAATGCTGGAAATTGCTCTGATTGAAAACCTCCAGCGTGAAGACTTGAATCCGGTGGAAGAGGCAATGGCTTACCGCCGCTTAATAGACGAGTTTGGCTTTACCCAGGAGAAACTGGCCAACCGCATTGGCAAAAGCCGTTCGGCTGTGGCTAACACCTTAAGGTTGCTTATGCTTCCTGATTCGATTAAAGAAGCCCTCTGCAAAGGAGCGATCACCGCCGGACAGGTTAGGCCTCTTCTAGGTATAACGGACCAAGAGCTTCAACAGGAATTGGGCGAAATCATTATGGAGAAGGGGCTGACGGCCCGCGAGGCGGAGAGGCTGGTTGCCGGATACCAGAAGAAAAGCATTTCCCAAAAAGAGGTTAAGAAGAAAGTAAAAATTATGCCGGCCACCGATCCGGTGACAGAAGAAGTGGTGGTGCTGCTGCAGCGCCATCTTGGAACAAGGGTAAAGATTAAACATGGCGAAAAGAATAGTTGCATTGAAATCTATTTTTATGGCGAGGAAGACCTGGAGCGCCTTGTGGCTCTATTACTGCCGGAAGGATTGAATTAAAATGTTTCACGTGAAACACAGAGTCAAATATGTTAAAGCTGATAAAACTTTTTTCCCATAAAAGGATTATTAATCTTTTAAGGCGAACTTAATATTGTTAAGTTTTCTTAATGTTTGTAGCCGGGCGGAGGTAAAAAGATGATGTGGTGGGGGCAAGTCCAAACTTGGATTGAACTTTATTCCAGTGAAATAATCCTGGCCGTAGCGCTTGTGTCAGTGTTTTTTTTCATTGCGGCGGTATTGTTTTTAGCTTCGGCATCATTGTTGCGAAAGAAATATCGTAAATTAATGATGCAGCGCGACGGTCTCAATCTGGAAGAGCTGCTGAATCACTATGGAGACCTGATTACGGCGAACCGAGAGCAAGGCAAACAGTTGGAATTGCGGTTAGTTAATGTTGAAAAGCAATTAGTCAATACGATAGCCGGCGTCAGCCTGATCCGATTTAACGCTTTTCAAGAAACAGGCAGCGATCTTAGTTTTTCGCTGGCACTATTGGATCGACAGCAAAACGGGGTGATCGTTACCAGCATCTTTGGGCGGGAAGAAAGTCGTTGTTACGGGAAACCGGTAAAGAATGGCGTTTCCCCATATTCACTCAGCGCAGAAGAAATCAGGGCTTTAGATGAGGCTAAAAAAATGATTGGCTGTTGAAGCCTGGAGGCTTCTCCCTATCTTTTGAGTGCCAGCCGGATGGAGTGTCATGATGAAAAAAAGAGCGAGATGTTTTACGATTATGATTGTCCCTCATTCCGAAGAGGCGACATATAGCTTGCGCCTTCCCCTCTGGGTTGGTCAAATGCTGGCGGCGATATTCGTTATAGGCTTGACCGGGATTTGTATTTTATTCTACGTTTACCGTAATGTTGCGCAGGAGGCCAGAGAAGCACGGATTCTACGCCAGATAAACCAGGTCCAGCAAGAAGAAATTAATGCATTTGCCTATGAGACTCAGAAATTATTGGAGCAGATGGCCCAAATCGAAGATTTGGCCGAACTGGTTGCCGACAAACTGGGGCTGGATCCGGATGAACTGGAAAATGAGGATGAATCTGAAGATGGTGCGAGCAGCGAGAGCAGCAGCACAGAAGTATCTTCGCACGTGGAGCTCAATGAAGGAACACGTTATTATGCAAGCCGTTCTGCTGAAGGCCGGGTGGTAGACCGGGCAGCGTCTAACATCGCTACCTTACAGCGCCTTTTACCGGAGCAGAGTGAATCGCTTGAATTATTGAGCAGCGAAGTGGAAGAATCCTTGCGCCGCTGGGCGGCAACGCCATCAATCTGGCCGGCCTGGGGGACCTTGACCTCTCCCTTTGGGATGCGGCGGTCTCCGTTTAACCGGAATGTGATGGAATTTCACGACGGCATCGATATTGCCGCAAGTTACGGCTCTCCAATTTACGCCACTGCCGACGGTTGGGTTACATCAGCCTCCTACCGCCGGGGCTGGGGAAATTTATTGATCATCAGCCACGGTTATGGCTATACAACCTATTATGCCCACTTATCCGGCTTTGCCGTATCTGCCGGTGAGTGGGTAGAGCGCGGCGATATCATCGCCTATATGGGGCGCAGCGGCAATGCCACGGGAACGCACTTGCATTACGAGGTTCGGGTAAACGGTACTCCTGTCAATCCAATGAATTATATTCAATAGTATTTGTAACAGAGCCATTTGCGTTGTAACAAAAATCATTTAAACGAAACAAGATATTTCTTAACTCTGCTGAAGCAGCAGCAAATAAGAACGGGTCTTTAACGTTAAATCGACCATAGACCTTACAAGTATTACC
>DUUE01000393.1 GCA_012841735.1 Bacillota bacterium
AGAACAGACAGCGAAAAAGTAAGCCGTTAAAAGCTCATTTATTCTCTTGCAAAAAACAGTAATTATTGTTACGATATTAATAAATATAAGCTAACTTCATCATATACTTTAATTATTCATTTATCAAATTGATTTTTCTAATATAATTTATTATACCATACTATAAATAACTTTGCAGCTTTATTAAATTTCTAATAAATCATGTAAAAGAGGTATTTTAATGGAACTGCACCAATTGGAATATGTGGTCGCCGTCGCCAAATTTCAGAGCTTTTCCCGCGCTGCCGCTGAAATTAATATTTCCCAATCTTCCCTCTCACAACAGATCAAAAAACTGGAAAATGAGCTGGGAATCAAACTCTTCGACCGGACAACACGTACCGTTAAAATGACTAATGCCGGTAGTGCCTTTCTCCATCACGCCCAAAAAATCCTGCTGGAAATCAAGCAGTCCAAAAGCACCATTCAGGAATACCTGTCTGTTGCCCGCGGGCAGATAAAACTGGGTGTACTGCCTGTCATCGGGCATTTTCGCATCACTTCGCTTTTGGCAAATTTCCAGAAAAGTTTCCCCGGTGTCAAAATGGAGTTCAGGGAAGGAGAATGCCAGCAGCTGATGCAAATGCTGATGGGGTCGCGGATTAATGCCGCCTTTATCAGCGAAACCGAAGAAAACCCGCACATTGAAACTTACCGTCTGATTAAAGACCATGTTGTCCTGGTGTCCAATGCCCTCCATCCCCTGGCTTCCAAGCCTACAGTGGAAATAAGTGACCTGGCCGGTGAAAAACTGATCCTTGCCCATCCCCATTCAGGACTTTATAAGAATTTTGTCAAAGCCTGTGCCGAAGCCGGTTTCGAACCGGATATCCTTTTCCACTGCAACCAGGTGGAAACCCAACTGGAATTTGTGCGTGAAAATCTGGGAGTTACCGTTTTGTCTTCCCAGGTAGCCGCCCGCTACCCGCAGCATGGCTTGTCCGTGACCAAAATTGTCCCGGAGATCCCGCGGCGCGTCTCCCTGGTAACTTTACGGGATGCACATCAGGACCCCGCCTTGAGCATTTTTATCAAATTTACCCAGAACTGGATCAGCGACCTGAAGAAAAACAAATAACCCAGCATGACAGGTATGCCCTGTCTTTTTTTTTGCCTGCACGCATCAGGCTTGCGGTAAAAGCCGGATTCTGGCTGTATTGTAGACAGCCTGGCAACCCAGATCCGACAACCCCGGCGGTGTAAGCAAATTTACCGGGCGGCCGGGTTCGCCGGTCCCCTGCCGCAGGTGAGCGGCATGGGGCGATGCCGCGGCAGTGACGGCAATTTTAACTTTGAGACAAGCACGCTCTGTGGCTGCCACAACTTCCTGGCCATCTGCAACATTGAACTGCCGTGCCATCTCAGGGTGGAGGTATAGTAGAGGCAGCCCGCCCTCCCGGCTGCCTGCGGGATGCTGCGAATGGATTTGTCCGTGCCAGTGGACAGTCAACAGGTTTAATGTTCCTGCCGCCTGTTCCTGCTCCTGCAGTGTCCGGAGCATAGCTTCCAGCTCCTTCCTGTCAAGTGCATGGAACAGGCCATCCGGTGTGGCAAAACGGCCCCCCGCCCAGGCAACCTCCTGCTGCAGCGGGTTGTCAAGATGGCCAAAGGCTTGCAGGCGGGCAAAAGAAAGTCCCATAGCTTCCGCCGGCGCCAGGCATCTTTCCAGCCAATCCCTTGCCGGCAGGCGCGGGTAGGTATGGAGATTTAACCGGTCCGCCAGTTCAAGGAAAATGGCAAACTCGCTCATGCATTCCCCAGGCGGATCACTGCAGTGAGCCG
The DNA here is from genome assembly GCA_012841735.1 of Bacillota bacterium. Lineage (GTDB taxonomy): Bacteria > Bacillota > Dethiobacteria > Dethiobacterales > Dethiobacteraceae > DUUE01. The sequence goes on from DUUE01000393.1 coordinate 1,822, forward strand.
CATAGTTAAGCCCGGAATTCCACATGCCGGAAGTTATGATATCTTCTGTTTCCGTAAAATAGGTGACGGGCAGGACAAGATCGCAGGCGGCAGCCGTCTCTGTCAGGAAATGATCCAGGCAGACGGTAAAAGGAATCCGCGCCAGTGCCTGTCCGGTGTTTTTGCTGTCCGGCAGCTGGCTTGCCGGGTTGGCGCCGCTGACGAGCAGCACAGCCAGCGGCGGGTCGGCAGCTTCCAGGTCCTGTGCCAGGCAGCCCAGGCGTACTCGTCTCACCGCCGGCTCCTTTTCCGGCAGGGCAAAACTAAAGTCAAACAATTTCCCGTTGATCCGGTTGGCATAATTGATCCCGCCGCCCGCAATCCCGATATTGCCTGTCAGCGCCCACAGCAAGTCCACAGTGCGGACAGTTAACCCGCCATGCCGGTAGCGCTGCAGGCCATAACCAAGGTAACAGGAGGCGGGACCGCCGGCGGCAATGTCCCGGGTAAAACTGGCAACAGCTTCTTCTGCCAAACCTGTGGCTGTCACCAGGGCCCGGTATATTTCCGTCCCGGCTCCGGCAAGCCAGGCAACAATCCCCGTCTTGTCACACAGCCTGTGAGCAATAAAGTTCTCGTCCGCCAACCCGTCCTGCAGGCAGCGGATTAAACAGGCTGCGGCCAAAGCCCAGTCGGTGCCGGGGCGTATCTGCAGGTGCACATCCGCCAGACCGGCAGTGAACGTCCGCCGGGGATCAATCAGATAGACTCTGCAGCCGCTTTTTTTCGCCTGCCTGATGTAAGGCACAAGATGGATATTTGTTTCCGCCACGTTCCTGCCCCACAATACCAGGACGCGGGCATGCCGCAGGTCGGACGGGTGATGACTCCTGGCATCACCCATGTCCAGGCAGGTGGCCGCCAGGCCTGCTCCCCAGCACAGGGAGCCGGCCAGTTCGGTATATCCTCCCAGGTGGGCCAGGAAAACTTTCTGGACGGTTGTCTTCAGGACTCCCGCCGCCCCGTCGCCCACATAACTGCCCACTGCGAGAGGACCGTAGCGCCGCACCGCCTCTCTAATCCTGCCGGCCAGCAGTGCAAAAGCTTTCTCCCAGGAGACGGGTACATGCCCCGCCGCCGTTTTCAGGAGAGGACGGCGCAGTCTTTCTGTGCTGTACATCCGCTGCACGTGGGCTGTGCCTTTTTTGCAGAGAAAATTGCCTGTATACACGGAGGCGGCATTGGCGCTTACCTTTATGACCCGGCCGTTTTCCACGTAAACTTGCAAACTGCAGCAGTCAAAACAGTTGTAAGGGCACGCGGACGGGAATACCCTGTTTTGCCTGTCACTCGCCATTTTTTCCGTTGCCACCACCTCCCTCTCCATTCTAAACAGAAGCTGCCGGCAGTGCAACACCGGCAGCCGGCAGCTCAAACTTTCTCTTCCTCTTCCCCCAGTCGCCATAACTCTTCATTGCTGAACACGTCGCCTGTTCTGACGAAAGAACTGCCCCGCATGCGTCCTACAATTTTTAAGCGGGAAGAATCCACATCATGCCCGGAGTAAACATCATTGTCAAGATGGAAAACAAGGACTTCCCCGATGATCAGCTGATGCAGTCCGAGCTCCAGAATTTGCCGGAGGCGGCACTCCATGTGTACCGGCGACTCGCTGACCCGCGGCGGAACAACCTTCAGTGACGCCAGTGTGTTCAGGCCGGTATAGGGCAGCTCGCTGATGCCCGGCGCATAATCGGCAGCGGCTCGCAGCACATTGTCCAGAATTTCCTCCGTAACCATATTAACTACAAATTCTTTTGTTTCCCTGATATTGACCACAGTGTCTTTTTCTTTGCCGTTGGCGCGCAGAGCGGCACTGAAGCAAACCATGGGCGGCTTTGTACTGGCAATGGTAGACATGCTGAAGGGAGCCAGGTTAATAACACCGTCCTTGTTGACAGTAGAGACAAAAAAAATCGGGCGCGGGCAGACAATACTGTCCAGGAGCAAATGTGCTTCTTTCTGGGTCACATCCTTGGCGAAAATTTGCATTATCTCCACCTTCCCGTTAATTTTATCTGCGGGTAAAACAACCACCCCATTTGTGGGTGGTTGTTTGCCACATTACATTCTGATCATATTTACCAGGTCCGTATATTTGTCATATGCCGCCCGCATCAACGGCTCTATACGCTCATCAACCGGCGGATACTCCGCTTTGAATTCATCAAAACTGACAAGATATTTGGATTTAAACTCGGGATAGAGATGGGAAAACTTCCGGATGGAGTCCTCCCTCTTTTCAGTTGTCACCGGTTCGCCCGCATTGTCATATTTGCTGTTTTCCAGCACATATTCCATCACGGCAATATAGTTTTCCGGGTTGATATCATTCAGATTCAGGGCGCCTTTGTCAAAGGTAAAATAATAATTACCTCCGGGTGCCAGAATATCAATCAGTTCTTTCGCCTTGTCCAGGCATTTTTCTTTGGTTGCATTCTTCAGCAAGGTCAGGGGATAAAAGCCGCTTAAAACCATTTTTTTGCCCAGTTTATCCTTAAACTTCCTGAGATCACCGTATTCCATATAAAGGCGGGTGCCCTGCGGCAGTTCCTGCAAGTAGTCAATGAAACGTGTCCAGTCCCCTTCCAGGAAAATGGACATGGCCTGGCCGCGTTCTGCACAGATATGACAGATTTTATAGAAGGTGGGCCAGTAGAATTTTTCAAAGTCCTTCGTATTTAAAAAAGCGGCCATATGGGTCATAATCATGTTACAACCCAAAGGACTTTGTACTTTGTTCCTGCCCATGTAAATCAAATAGGGCATCAACGCCTCCATGGCTTCCAGCAGCTTTTCCGGGCGGCGACGCATATCCAGGGGGATTTTGGAAAAACCCCTGTAAAAGTCGGCAATAAAATCAAAAGGGACCGCCTGCAAAGCTGTGGAACCTTCCGGGTAAGCGAACAGGCCGTAACGCTCCCGGATGGTGGCTGATGCCTCTGCAACCGCTTTGGCCTGATCCAGTGCAGAAAGGACATACTTGGCAAAATTCAAAGCCCTGTGGACCTCGCCTTTGGCATACCCCCTGTTCATCCGGGGCAGGCACTTTTCCATGATAAACTCATGAGGATTTTTTATCATCTCATCATATTCATCTTCTTCCATAAATGTCCTTTCCGGATGCTGGATCATACCTGTTTTGCTCATTTCATTGACAAGCGACTGCTGAAACATCATACCGATGGGATTCCTGGGAAACATGGCGGGAGCCATGTCACCCCTGGCAACTTCCCTGCCCTTTTCCAGGATTTCAATCAGCAAGTCCGCCGTCAGGCTGTACTGGGTGGTCATCAGGTCTTTGCCCGCATACTGGATATACCACTCAATCTGCAGGCTGTCCTGGACAGGGAACCTTTCAGGTACAATACCTGTATACAGGTCAGTATACATTTTTGTCCGAAATTCCTGCAAAGCTTTTATGTCCAATTACCAACACCCCTTCCCACATAATAAACGCCTTAAAAAAAGTATATCTTTTCCTTATTTTTTTTGCAAGTTGCAATATTCAGAAGGAAAAGTCGTTGTAATGTTTGCCCGCAGAAGGGAAAATGATAAGAAAGGGCGAACCGTTTTACATCACCAGTCGGAGGGATCATGATGCAGCGGACCGTATCCTATTCCAGGACAATCCTGTCCCAAACCATGCCCATCAGCATGGCAAATTCCGCCGGCAACATACACGGCGGTGAAATCATGAAAATTATGGACTCCGCCGCCGGGGTGGCAGCCAAAAGGCATGCACGCAGCCCGGTAGTGACGGCACGTGTCAATGAATTGGAATTTATGACTCCCGTCCATGTGGGTGATTTGCTTATTTGCACCGCAGAACTAATCTTTGTGGGCCGCACGTCAATGGAAGTACTGGTAACAGTGGAAGTGGAAAACCTGCAGGTAGAGGCGCCGCCCACAGTGGCCCTGACAGGCTATTTCACCATGGTAGCCATTGGACCCGACGGCAGGCCCAAGCCTGTGCCCGGACTGATTCCGGAAACACCGGCAGAAAAACGCCGGTATGAGGAGCGAAAAAAAATCTACCTGGAAAGAAAACAGGCCGCATCTTCCGCCAGGCAATAAAGCCTGTTCCGCCGCCAGGCTATTGCCCGCCGGATAGTTTGGACCCAGCGGGCGGCAGGCTTTTTACCTCAGGGGACAACCTCTTGACGGCGGGTGAAAACAGTGCTATAGTAACAGTGGAGTTTGTGAAAATAGTAACAATTATTGTGATTATTCTGAAAACTCTTATGCTCACCCGATTGGAGGTTATCCCATGCATGCCAGGAGGAATACGGCGGGCCACAGCAAGAACTCCCGGCGGGAAAAAGACAATCTTTTTCTGCTTAATGTTATGTTTCTTTTTGCCGTGCTTGCCCTGTTTGTTTTAGTGCCTGTCTGCGGTCTGAAATTTTCCGCACTCTCAGTGATTACTTCTTTTATTGGCTCCTGCCTGTTTATCAGTCTTACCTGAAAACAGCACAGTTTTACTTTTCAGTATCTTTTTTTCGGCTAAATATTAAACCCCGCTTTTCCACAAGCGGGGTTTTTTGTCTTGCTCCCTGCAACAACAGCCGGCTTGTCCCCAGTCAGACAGCCACCTTTTGCCAGCGCCCGCTACGAAAACGCAGCAGAATCAAAATACCGCGGACCCATAAATCAAGCACCATGGCGGACCATGCTCCGGCAAGGCCCAGCCCCAGCCGGTTAACCAGGAACCAGGCTAACACCAGGCGTATACACCACATGCTTGTTGCCCCGATTACCAGCGGCCAGACTGTATCACCCGCCCCCCGCAGGGCGCCTGCCAGCACAATCTGGACAGCAAAAGGTATCTGGCCAAAAGCAACCAGACGCAGGGCCAATGCTCCATAGTGGATAATCTCCGGGTCCGAGGTGAAAACACGGATAAAAAGGTGACCGCCGAAAAAAAACTGCAGCCCCATGATGCCCATAACAGCCGCCGCTATCCGGCAGGTAATATAACCGTAAGCCTCGGCCAGCTTGGGCTTGCCCGCTCCCAGTCCCTGCCCCGTCAGGGCGGTGGCGGCCATGGAGAAACCAAAACCCGGCATGTAGGAAATGGATTCGGCCACAATAGCCAGGTGGTGAGCGGCATACTGTACCGTACCCAGGCTGAGAACAACTACGGAAAAAAGCATTTGCCCGCCGGAGATGCTTAAACGTTCCACACTGGCAGGCAGTCCGATTTTTAAAATGCGGCGGATCATGGTCCGGTCAAAACGCAGTACTCGCAGTGAAAGCCTGACTTTTCTTCTGCCTGACATTAAAACATATAGTACGCACGTGCCCGCCACAGCTCTGGCCAGGGTCGTGGCGGCGGCGGCACCCGCCACTCCCATGCCGGCCCCGGGAATGGTGGCCGTAAAGAGCGTAACCCCCGAGGGCAGGACAACACTGACTGTCCGGGTGGGATAGATCAAAAGAAAATTTAATCCCACATTAATTATGTTGGCCAGGATATTAACCTTCATCGGTGTCTTTGTATCTCCCGCCCCGCGCAGGACGCCGGCCAGCACCATGGCACAAAAATGAAAGAAGAAAGTGACACTGATTATGCGCAGGTAAAGGCCGGCCGCGGGAATAACTTCGGCGGCGGCCCCCATCAGCGCCGGAACCCACTCTGCAAAGATAAAAATCAGCACGGAAACGACCAGGGCTAGGCTGCCGCCCAAAAGAAATGACTGCTGCGCCGCATTATGTGCCTGCAGCTCATCCCCCGCGCCGATGGAACGGGCAACCAGAGCTGTTGCCCCCACCCCCAGGGCGGTAAAAAAACCCATGAGAAACATCATGGGGGAATTGCTGATTCCCACAGCGGCAATGGCCACTTCACCCAGGTTGCCAACCATGGCCGTATCCACATACTGTACCAGCGTGTTCAGCATCATCTCCATAATTGCGGGCCAGGCAAGGGCCAGTGCCATTTTGCGGATGGCGGGGACGTTGCTACTGTCAATTCCTGTTAATGTATATTCTTCTGCCGTGTCCATTTTCTACCCTCCAGTCTGCGTACACTACAAAAACTTTTTCTCGTCTGCCGGACCGCCGGCAGGCAGGACCCGCAAAAACTGCGGCGCAAGCAAAAAGAAGGCGGCACAAAGCAGCAGGGAAACCTGCAGATTATACCTGGCAGCCAGTCCGCCCATTACGTAAGGAGAGACAGCGGAAATACCCCTGCCTGTGTTAAAGCAAAAACCGGCTCCTGTACTGCGCACTTCCGTCGGAAAGAGTTCGGGAAAATAAGCTCCGGCCAGGCCGGCAAAAGCATTGAAAAAGTAAACCAACCCACCCAGCACAAGCGAAAGGCAATAGTTTTCCGTCAGGGCAAAGCAGGTCAGGACCAGAGCGGCGGCAGTCATCAGCAGGCCGATAGTGCGCCTGCGGCCGATCTGGTCGGAAACACGCCCAAAGACCTGTTGCCCTGCGAACTGGCAGCCGTAACAAATGAGCAGAAAAAAGGTTTTGCGGTAATCATCCAGACCCCGTTCCCTGACCAGATAGGTGGGCAGCCAGGTATTTATACCCCAGGTGGCAATAAAAGCAAAAGCCGACATGGTTGTGGCCGCCAGCGTATAAGTGCGCAAACCCGGCTGAAACAAGGCACTGAAAGCGGCACCGCCGGTCCTGCCGGCGCTTTCCTGCTGCCTGGACTGCAGCCAGACGGGCGATTCATCTACAAACCGCAGCAGGTAAAAAACGGCAAGCAGGGCGGCGAAGGCGGTGAGGTATAGATACCGCCAGCCTGCCGTACGTAGGATATGGAGGGCAAGCACCGTAGTAAACATCATTCCCAGCTGCCCCGCACTCATGACAATGGCACTGGCTTTCCCTCTCTCGCCGGCAGGCCAGGTTTCATTGATCAGGGCGGCACTGCAGGACCAGATGCCGCCTAAACCAAGGCCGGAGCAAAAATTAAAACAGAAAAATGCCACCCATGCCCGGACAAAAAAGACGGAACCGGCAAAAACAATAAAAAGCGCCAGGCTGAAAAGCAAGGCTTTTTTTCTGCCGTATTTGTCGGAGATGCGGCCTACCAGCATGCTGCTGACCCCCATCCCCAACAGCATTGCTGAATTCAGCAGCCCTCCCTGTGCCTTGGAAATACCAAATTCTCTCAGGATGTCCGGCAGGGAAAGGGCAAGATATGACATGCCCATGGCGTCAAAAAAATAACTGACAAAAGCACCGGTCAGCACTCTCCGCTGCTGTACCGGGCGAACCGGAGCAGGCACATTACCACATCCCTTACACGACTTTGTCTCCTTTTTCTTGCTGCAGCATCAGTGCTGCCTGTTGGCAAGCATTTCCCGGACCCTGCGGGCCGCCGCCTGCAACTGCTCCAGTTCCTCCGCCGCAAGGGGAAGTTCCACAATTTCCCTTATTCCTTCCGGTCCCAGCCTGACAGGTACACCCAGGCTGACACCGCTGATGCCATACTGACCCTGCATGATGGCGGAACAGACAAAAACCCGGCCTGCAGGACGAATAAGTTCTTCTGCCAGGGCGGCAAGATTCTCTCCTGATGTCCAGCCGGAAGAACGCATACTGTTTAATGCCTGATACTGTAAAAACCAGTTCTGCACCTCAGCTTTGATTTCCTGCCTGGCGGCAGGGCTGAAATCCGGCCGTGTACCATCTATCCGGACGGTATCAAAAAGGAAAACACTGTCCCCGTGCTCGCCGACAGCCAGGGCGGAGACGGCGCTTACCGGCACCCCTGCCTGCCGGGCAACGGCCCAGC
>DUUE01000194.1 GCA_012841735.1 Bacillota bacterium
CCCGGCGGTTTCTTGTTTATTTTGCCGCTAAAGAACTCTCAATGCGGCCAGAAAAGAAAAAAATCCTATTCGTGCTTTCGGATGGCTACCCTGAACACAGTGTGGATGAATATATTGCATATAAAGGAATTTTAGACACCAGAAAAGCAGTGGCAGAAGCAATAAGAGGTAAAACAATAGTGGTCGGGTTACATTTCGGGGACCAACCATCAGAGGAGCACAAAATAATGTATCCTAATCTTGTTTATTCAAAAATAAAGTCCCTACCTGTAGTTTTAGGTGCAACTCTAAAAAGGGCTCTGTCAAAAAGCTGTAGCTAAGGAAGGGGAGAATTCCCCTTCCTGCTACCCAAATAATGGAGGATGGGAAATGGCCGAACTAACCTTTGTCTACTCAACAATGAGCGCAGGCAAGAGTTTAGATCTACTAAAAAACGCTCACCAATACAGCGAGCGTGGCAACAAGGTCCTATATTTTACTACCGTCAAAGATAAGCAGCGGGGGAAAGGGGTAATAAGCACCCGCCTGGGCATAACAACGCAAGCAAATCTCACAGAAGAATGTGACTTGTTTGCGCTTGCTGAAAAGGAGCTCCCCTGCATGATCTATGTAGATGAAGCACAGTTCCTCTCGGCCGGCCAAGTTATTGAGCTTACACGCATTGTTGACCGGCTTAATATTCCGGTCACTGCATACGGGCTCAAAACGGATTTTCAGGGCAACTTGTTCCCGGGGAGCATGGCACTTATACAATACGCAGATAATCTTGTAGAGCTTTCTGTACCTTGCTGGTATTGCAGCAATAAAGCAACAATGAACATGCGTGTTGATAACGATGATAAACCTGTGTTCTCCGGAAAGCAGGTTCAGATTGGGGATAACTATTTACCGGTCTGCAGGAAATGTTACTTTGAAAAAAAGTCAGCCAAATAAAACAAGACAGTGGGGGTAGTTATGTTAGACAATCGCACCTGGGCTTGGTTGACGAACCCGAAAATACAAACGCTGGGGCTTTGGGTATTCTTCGAACATAACCAGCAGGTAATCAACGAGATAAAAGAAAGGATTAATGCGATAAAAGACAGGAATGATTTTATCAAAACGACAGCAGTCTTAATTAACAAATTAAGAAGTATCAAGCAGGATCCTTTCTTTTCGGTTAAATGCTCCGCGAAAATGGTGGACGAAACATTACAGGAGCTGGATACTTTAAGTCTTGATTAAAAATTTTTTAAGCTGCGGCGTTAACGTTCACAGCTAAAATAACTTTTCTTGACCAGCTATTTAGTCTGGTCCAAAAAAATCCCTTACAGGGGGAAAGGAGTGATATGATGAAAAACTCATTCCCCCGGCAGGGGGATCATTGCCCTATATGCAAAGACAGGGCGATAAAGCACAAGCAAATTCAGGAGCAATGGCTGGACGCTGGTGACGCTCTGCTGCAAGAAGCAATAGCAAAAGGTGCAGAAATAAAACTTAGCGACCATACCAACATAAGATCTGTAGAACGTTGTTTTTCAATGCATGCCTTAATATCAGCTATTGAAGCAGGGGTAGTTATCGAGCGTCAAATCCGCAAAGGTAAGATTGTATGGCTAATTAGCTCGAATATAAAGTTAGGTCCGGGAAAATACCGCCCTGTCCATACGGCGGTAAGTATCGAGAACGACTCAATTTATATCGTCACTGTATATGATCCTCGTTCTCACGCCTGGAAATGGGATAATACCTACACCGAACGCAGGTGTTGGTGTCAGGACAAAAAAAATGAGGTATAATTTACTCAGCAATTTATAAGGAGAGTGAATTGTGCCTCATGAGAAGGGAAGTGAACTTAAATAGTATGATAACGCTTAAAGCAAGAATCGCTTTTAATGGCGATGTAGAAAAATTAATTAACGCTGCCGTAGCTGAATATAAAGCAACCCTGCCGGAAGATAAGTCTGCTTGCCCTAAATGCGGGCAACAGGCATACCAAGTAACAACTATTACCATACCGATAGCAAAAGCAGTTGTAAAAAATGTTCCTACATGGAAATGCAGCAACTGCGGAGACATTCTCTATGGTCTGCGTCTCCTGGCTGACATCGAAAGTGTCATAGGGGACGCAACCGGAGAAATTGACTTCAATGATTTATTGAAGCCGAATTAACCGAAAGACAAGCTGCCGGAACCATTTCGGCAGCTTGTCTATTTAATTTTTTATGTTTAAAAGCAACATGCCGGATGGACTAATTTACCATGATGTCGTATTTTATAGTATAATATAGATAGTAACCGAATATTTAATCTATTCCGCTAAAGGCGAACCTGATCGAAAGACAGGGGCGCAAAGCCACGGGCCTAAAGCATATGCTATGGCAGCCGGGCTGCCGGAATCGGTAGTACAGGCCTGCTGATCCCGGATTGGCAGGCTTTGTGTTTTTCATACGGGTATGCCCCAAGGCCCTGGGTTAAACCTGCTGATACATCAAGAAAGGAGAGACCAGCATGAAAAGAACCTTGTTGACTTTTTTAGTATGTGCAGCATTGCTGCTTGCCAGTGTTGCAGGATCCGTCGCGGCCGGCGAAGAGGTCCTGCAAAAGTTTTCTGACGTTAAAAATGGAGATTGGTACATAAGCTCCATCAACACACTTTACGGCCTGGGGGTTATCAATGGCTATCCTGACGGAACCTTTAAACCTAACGGCACGATTACCAAAGGCGAATTCACCAGAATGATTGTGTCTGCAAAAAATCTCACGGTAAGTGGGAATAAAGGTGGCCATTGGGCCGAGCCGTACAGGGATAAAGCTGCAGAGCTCGGCTGGATAAATAAAGCCGACTACAACAATTTGGATATGAACATCACCCGGTTAGAAATAGCTTCAATGGTTGCCAGGGCCTGCGGCGAAACAGGTGAAAACCTTGATGCCTTCAAGGATAACCTCACAGACTTTGCGACAATAACCAATACCACCTTAAGAAATGAGGCAATAACCTGTTACAGCCTTGGGATCATAACCGGCTATCCGGATCAGACATTTAAGCCAAACAAAACAGCAACCCGGGCAGAGGCATCTGCAATGCTGGTCCGGATGCTGTACAAGAACGAACGGCAAGTGCCGGCGCCCAAAGGGAAAAAGCCTAAAACAACAGCCCTTACAGCAGCAGACATTGTGCGACTGCAATCGTACCCGGCGAGCAAAGAAACAAGTTTGTATAAATCTTTTGAGGAAGTAATGGCAAAATCAGCCCGTTACATGCCTGAAGTAGCAATTAATAAATTCCACCCGAAAGACTTTACGGTATTCGAGGGAGCAACAGTTGGTTGGTATACTGTCCCGGAAACTGTATATATAACAGACATGGGTTATTACGG
>DUUE01000137.1 GCA_012841735.1 Bacillota bacterium
CTTTGACAATCTCCGCCGGCATTTTACCGCTGGCAAAAACTTCTTCAAAAACAGTTTTGGCGATTTTGCCGCTGATGGTGCCCCGATCCACAAGTTGCAGCAATTCCAGCAGGTGGGCGGGAGTCAGCCTGCTTTCATTTATTTCAATCCCCGCCGCATTTAAGTGTTTGGCTATTTCACCCATCATCCAGTTGGCCGCCGTTTTGGCGTCATGATACCCGGCCATGACGGCTTCGAAGAAATCTGCCATGGCCCTGGAGGAAGTGATAACTTCCGCATCATAGGAGGAAAGCCCCCACTCAGCCATATAGCGCTGCCGGCGTTCTTCCGGCATTGCCGGCAAGCTGCTTTTGATTTCTTCCACCCAGGCCTCATCCACAATCACAGGGACCAGATCCGGGTCGGGAAAATAGCGGTAATCGTGGGCTTCTTCCTTGGAACGCATGGAAAATGTAACACCTTTGTTCTCGTCCCAACGCCGTGTTTCCTGGACAATTTCACCGCCGGCGGACAAAATCTCCAGATGCCGCTGTTCTTCGTATTCCAGTCCGCGTTGCACAGCACGGAAGGAATTCATATTTTTGATTTCCGTCCTGACGCCAAAAATACTTGCTCCTGCAGGGCGCAGGGAAATATTGGCATCGCAGCGCAGGCTGCCTTCTTCCATTTTCACATCGGACACACCGGTATAAAGCAAAATATTTTTCAGCTTTTCCAGGAAGGCTTTTGCTTCTGCCGGTGAACGCAGGTCGGGTTCGGAGACAATTTCAATCAGGGGAACACCGCCCCGGTTGAAGTCGGCCAAAGAATAATCGCCATAATCAGAATGCACCAGTTTGCCTGCATCTTCTTCCAGGTGAACACGGTTGATACCGATGCGTTTTCTTACCCCGTCGCACTCAATTTCCAGGTAACCGTTGACCGCCACCGGCAGGTCATATTGCGAAATCTGGTAAGCTTTCGGCAGGTCGGGGTAAAAGTAATTTTTGCGGTCAAATTTGGCATATGAGGGAATCCGGCAGTTTAATGCCAGGGCCGCCTTGATGGCGTATTCCACGGCTTTTTTGTTCAGCACCGGCAAAGTCCCGGGAAAGCCGAGGCAGACAGGGCAGACATTGGTATTGGGCGCTTTGCCGAATTCTGTGGGGCAGGAGCAAAAGATTTTTGTCTTTGTTGCCAGTTCCACATGAACTTCCAGGCCGATCACCGTTTCATATTTACGCATGCTGCTCACCCCCTGCCGCAATGGGCGGTTTGCAATTTTTGAGGCCGCTGTTTTGTTCGTACGCATAAGCTGCCCGCAGAAGTGTCCCTTCGGCAAAAGGTTTGGCAATCAATTGCAGGCCTACGGGCAATCCCCCGGCAAAGCCGCAGGGCACGGAAAGCGCCGGCAGGCCGGCCAGGTTGGCGCCGATAGTCAGAATATCATTTAAATACATTGTCAAAAGATCGCTCACGCTGCCGGCCGGAAAAGCCACGGCCGGTGTGGTGGGAGTCACGAGCACGTCGTACCTGGCAAAGGCTTTGTCAAAGTCCTCTTTAATCAGTGTCCTGACTTTTAACGCTTTCAGGTAATAAGCATCATAGTAGCCCGAACTGAGAGCATACGTACCCAGCATAATCCGGCGTTTGACCTCACTGCCGAAGCCCCGGCTGCGTGTTTTCAGATACATGTCAAGCAAATTTTCCGCCTCTGCACGAAAGCCGTACCGGACACCGTCGAAACGGGCCAGGTTGCTTGACGCTTCCGCAGGAGCGATCAGATAATAGACAGGAATGCCGTATTCCGTATGGGGCAGGGACATTTCTTCCGCCTCCGCCCCCAGCGAGACCAAAAGGTCAATGGCTTTGCGCACAGCCGCTTTTACCCCGCTGTCCACTCCAACGGCGAAATATTCTTTTGGTATCCCCAGCTTGAGGCCCTTGATGCCTTCCTCGAGGCAGGCGGTATAATCGGGCACTTCCACATCTGCCGCTGTGCTGTCCCGCCAGTCATGGCCGGCAATGGCATGCAGCACCAGGGCACAGTCACGCACATCCTTTGTCAGCGGGCCGATCTGGTCCAGGGAAGAAGCAAAGGCAACGGCTCCATAGCGGGAAACCCGGCCGTAGGTCGGTTTCATGCCCACCACACCGCAGAAAGATGCGGGCTGGCGGATGGAGCCGCCAGTATCCGTTCCCAGGGCAAAATAAGCTTCACCGGCCGCAACGGCTGCCGCCGATCCGCCGGAGGAGCCCCCGGGCACCCTGGTGATATCCCAGGGATTGCGGGTGGTAAAAAATGCCGAGTTTTCCGTGGAAGATCCCATGGCAAACTCATCAAGATTGGTTTTGCCCAGCATGACGGCGCCCGCCTGCTGCAGCCGTTCCACCACGGTTGCATCATAGGGCGGGATAAAATTTTCCAGAATTTTTGAGGCGCAGGTGGTTGGCACCCCTTTGGTACAAAGGTTGTCCTTCAGTGCCATGGGAATCCCCGCCAGCGGTGCCAGCTGCTCGCCCTTCATGCGCCTGGCATCCACCGCGTCGGCGGCGGCCAGCGCCTCATCCGCCGTCACCGTAAGATAGGCTTTAATCTTTTCATCAAGTGCTTCAATCCGCTCCAGCGCCGCCAGCGTAACTTCCCGGGCGCTTACTTCTTTTTTTGTGAGCTTGTCTGCCAGCTCTGCAACTGTAAAATGCGCAAGCATTGCCATTCCCCCTACTCAATCACCGGCGGTATACGGAACATGCCGTCTTCCGCTTCCGGCGCATTGGCCTGCACCGCTTCAGGCGTCAGGCAGGGAAGCGGCCTGTCCTCACGGAAAACATTCTGCAGCGGCAGCACATGTGTAGTCGGCGGCACCTCAGCGGTATCCAGGCGATTCAGTTTGTCCACATACTCCAGTATATTGTTTAACTGGCCGGCAATCTCTTCCATCTCCTCAGCACTCATCTCCAGCCTGGCCAGAAGGGCGACATGAGCTATTTCTTCCTTCGTTATTTTCATTCTTCAACCTCCTTTACCCTTACCTGTTTACATGGGCAAATTATACCACATGCGTTACAGCCAGACAATGCCGGGGATAAGAAAACCGCTGTAAAGACAGCGGCTGGTTTGGCATCATTCTTTCAGGCTGACACAGCTCTCCAGTAACGAACAGAGGCCGCAGGTCCTGTCCGCCTGGTGACTTTGTACCGCCAGCAGCTGAAATGGCCGGCTTCCCGCTTCCAGGTGCCTGTGGACATCTGCAGGCACCACGGTGACATCACCTTCCACAAGTTCATAGGATTCGCCTTCCACAACCAGTTTTCCCCCGCCCGACAGGACAAACAAAAGCACAGGAGCGCCGATGACACAGTCTTCCGATACCTGTGCCGGTTTCAGGTGGACGCGGATGGCTTTTACCTCCGCCTTGTTCACCAGCAGTGCCTTCATACTGTCGGCGGGTCCTGCGGACATAATATTGATAATTTTTTGCATCTTGCACCCCCGGTTGCTTACCATTTCCTGCTTTTAGCTTACCCTCTTTTTTCTGTCAGGTCAAGCACGGGTCACTGCAGGAAAGGCAGTCGCCGGTGTTATTTGGGCTTGTGACATTTCAGGCAATCATCGTAATTGCCTTCACCAAACAGTTCATTATGGGATGCAGTTATATTGCCGTGACAGGCCAGGCAGTTTTCATAAGCGCCGGTCGTTTCATGCGGTGTGGCCGGCGCGTCGCCGCCCTGCGGTGTCTTGGGAGCTTTGTCCCAGCCTGCGCGGATATAGAAACCAACCAAAGCCATGAGCACAAGAGCCAGCAGTATAAATGTCGTTCTTTTCATGGCAGCCTCCCGCGTTTTTTCTTATTTTCCCCCCGGCAGGGCAAATAATGCCTCCCCGTCATATTCTGTGCCATATTTGCACCACATAGTCTCCGGCGGCGTAAAGCTATTGTGCCAGCAAAGCCAGCAAATCAGCCTCATTCAGCACGGGGATGCCAAGCTGCCGTGCCCGCTCCAGTTTACTGCCCGCTTTTTCCCCGGCAACCACATAGTCGGTTTTTTTGCTGACACTGCCGGTGACTTTGCCGCCCGCCCCTTCAATCATGGCGGTCGCCTCTTCACGGCTGTATGTAGGCAGCGTGCCTGTCAGGACAAATACCTTGCCCGCAAGCGGCTGAGCTGTTGCCTTCCGCCCGGCTTCCGTGAAATTCAAACCGGCCGCCCGCAGGCGTGCCAGCAGTGTTTTGCTCTGGGGCAACCCGGCAAACTCCCTGATGCTATCCGCAATTTTGGGGCCGATTTCAGATACGGCCTGCAGCTCTTCCCGGGAGGCCTCCATGATGGCGTCCAGGCTGCCGAAATGTGCCGCCAGCAGTTTTGCCGTCCGTTCACCCACATAACGGATGCCGAGCGCATACAACAGGCGCCAGAGCGGCCGTTTTTTGCTGGCGGCAATGGCTGCCAGCAGATTGTCCACCGACTTGTCCGCTTTTCTTTCCAGTTGCAGCAGTTCCTGCCTTTTTTGCGGCAGATCATAAATATCGGCCACATCACGGATCAGACCGGCCTCCAAAAGCTGTGCCGCTCCTGCGGCACCCAGCCCTTCAATATCCATGGCACCGCGGGAAGCAAAATGAATAATGCGTTCCAGCACCTGTGCCGGGCAGGCGGGATTAAAACAGCGCAGGGCTACTTCCCCAGGCAGGCGTTTTACAGGAGAACCGCAGGCCGGGCAGGCGGACGGCAGCACAAAAGGTTCTTCCCGCCCGGTCCGCTTGTTCTTTACCACTTCCACCACTTCCGGGATAATCTCGCCCGCCTTGCGGACAATGACATAATCGCCGATCCGAACATCTTTTGCCCGCAGGATATCTTCATTATGCAGGCTGGCCCGCTTCACCACCGTCCCGGCCAATTGCACCGGTTCCAGTTCGGCAATGGGAGTCAGGGTCCCGATGCGTCCCACCTGCACGGTTATACCCAGGACGCGCGTTTCCGCCTGTTCGGCGGGAAATTTGTAGGCAATGGCCCAGCGGGGACTTTTGGCCGTGGTGCCCAGGCGTTCCTGCAGGGCAAGATCGTTTACTTTAATCACCATGCCGTCAATATCA